>JAIXPL010000045.1 GCA_027486255.1 Comamonadaceae bacterium | reverse complement strand
GGACAGTGAAACGACTTAGCGCCGATGATAGTGCGGATTCCCGTGTGAAAGTAGGACATCGTCAGGCTCTTACAGCCCAAACCGCCCAGCTGATCTGTCTTGATCGGTTGGGCGTTTTGCTTTCTAGCCCAATAACCCGTTCTGAGGTTTTGTTGAAAGACCTTCAGGTCGGCCTGTCAGCCTGCGTCTTTTCGTTCTCAGCGGCACGCTTGGCAAATTCGGCGCGCAAGGCTCTGAGTTTCTCGCGCGGGTCTTCTTTGACGGTGCTCTTGTCCAGCGCCATTTCGGCAATGAAGCGGCTGGGCACGCCCGCGATGTAATCGCGCCCTTTCTTGCGCCGCCGCAACCAACTCACGGCCAGGCTGCGCTGAGCCCGCGTGATGCCCACATACATGAGCCGTCGCTCTTCCTGCAGGCGCAGCTGCAGGTCATCGCTGCCAGCGCCCTGCTCGTCGTCCAGCTTGAAGGGCAGCAGGCCTTCTACGCACCCGGCCAGCACCACGTGCGGCCACTCCAGGCCCTTGGATGCATGCAGGGTGGAAAGCGTCACCACGTTCTGGTCCTGTTCACGCTCGCTGATGGTGGACAGCAGGGCAATGGTTTGGACCACCTCCAACAAGGTCTTGGTCTCGGCCGCTGTGGTCACGCCGGCGGTGTCGTCAATCTGCCCACCACAGCGCTGGGCCATCCATTCGCAAAAATCAATCACATTGGACCAACGGGCCGCAGCCACCTGCTCGCTGTCTTCGGCGTCATACAGGTGCTGCTCGTAGCCCATGTCTTTGAGCCAGTCCATCAAGAAAGTCAGGGCCGGTTCGGCCCCTACCGTGTGACGGGCGCGAAATTCCAGGTCATTGACGTAGCGGCCAAACTCCTGGAGTGAGCCCAGGGTCTTGCCCGACAGCACTGAGCCCAGCGAGTTGCTCAATAGCGATTCAAACAGGCTGAGCTTGTACGAGCTGGCAAAGGAGCCCAGCGCTGCCAGCGTGGCATGGCCGATGCCGCGCTTCGGGCTGGTGATGGCCCGCATGAAGGCAGGGTCGTCGTCGTTGTTGACCATCAGCCGCAGCCACGCACAGAGGTCTTTGACCTCGGCACGGTCAAAAAAGCTCTGGCCACCTGATACCTTGTACGGAATTTGCGCGCGGCGAAGTGCCTTTTCGAAGGGCTTGGCCTGGTGATTGGCGCGGTAGAGGATGGCGAAATCTCGCCATTCGCGGTGCGGTGAATCGCCATGGCCAGCGCGCAGGCTTTGGATGCGCGCCACCGCCCGCTCGGCCTCGTGCTCCTCGTTATCGCAGTCGATCACGCGCACCGGCTCACCTTCGCCAAGCTCTGAAAACAAGGTCTTGGGGTAAAGCTTGGGGTTGGGCCCGATCACATTGTTGGCGGCGCGCAGGATCGCACTGGTGGATCGGTAGTTCTGCTCGAGCTTGACCACCTTCAGCGCCGCAAAGTCTTCGGGCAGCTTTTTTAAGTTGTCCAGCGTGGCGCCCCGCCAGCCGTAGATGGACTGGTCGTCATCGCCCACCGCCGTGAAGCGCCCCCGCTCGCCCACCAGCAGCTTGAGCAATTCATATTGGGTGGCATTGGTGTCCTGGTACTCGTCAACCAGCACGTGCCGCAGCGCGGTCTGCCAACGCTCGCGCACCTCGGCGTGGTCGCGCAGCAGCTTGAGCGGCAGACCAATCAAGTCATCGAAATCCACGCTTTGGTAGGCCGACAGGCGCTCTTCGTAGCGCGCCATGATGCGGGCCAATGCCCGCTCTTGAGCGTCGCTGGCCTGAGCCTCGGCCTGGGCCGCATTGAGGCCCTGGTTCTTCCAGAGGCTGATGGTCCACTGCCACTGGCGGGCCGTCGCGGCGTCGGTGCTGCCTCCGGCATCCTTGAGGATGCTGGTGACATCGTCGCTGTCGAGGATGCTGAACTGAGGTTTGAGCCCCAGCACCGCGCCATCTTGCCGCAGCATGCGCACCCCCAGCGCGTGGAAGGTGCAGATCAACACGCCCTGCGCGCTCTTGCCAATCAAGCCCTTGGCGCGTTCGCGCATTTCGGCCGCAGCCTTGTTGGTGAAGGTGATGGCTGCCACCTGCTCGGGCTTCAGGCCCGCCTGGATCAGCCGACCAATTTTGTGCGTGATCACCCGTGTCTTGCCAGAGCCAGCCCCGGCCAGCACCAGGCAGGGGCCATGCAGGTAGTTCACGGCTTCTTGTTGCGCGACATTGAGACCGGCGATCGACTGGGCCAGGGAGGCAGCAAAAGACATGCAGGGCAGGATGAAGGCCCGCGAAAGTGTGCAGGCCGTGAAAAAAGAGCCGCCGCCACAAGCAGGTGGAGCGGGCGAGGAATCATAGCGAGGAAAGACCTGCTGTCGCTGGTGCAATCGCGCACGCATGGGCGCAGCCCGGTGGCCCGAGTCGCGCACAATGTGCCCCGTGCTTCACATCCTGCAGGTCACCTTTCCCTTTTTTGCGCTGGTGCTTTTGGGCTTCCTGGCCACGCGCCGCGGCGTGCTGCCGGTGGCGGCCATCCCGGGGCTCAATGCCTTCGTGCTGTACTTTGCACTGCCGTGCATGCTGTTTCGATTTGGGGCCAAGACGCCGCTGGCACAGCTGCTGGATGTGCGCCTGGCGGCGGTCTATCTCCTCTCGGCCCTGTTGATCGTCGCGCTGACGGTGATGCTCACCCGGCGCGGCCGCATCGGCTGGAACGACGCGTCTTTTGGCGCCCTGGTGGCGGCCTTTCCAAATTCCGGTTTCATGGGCGTGCCGCTCCTGGTGGCCTTGCTTGGCGCGCAGGCCGCCGGCCCGGCCATCGTCACCTTGGTACTGGACCTGGTGCTCACCAGTTCCCTGTGCATCGCACTCTCGCGCCTGGAATCGGCAGGCCTGGGTGGCGCCGGGCAGGCGGCTCGCAATGCGCTGCGCGGCGTAGCGTCCAACCCCATGCCCTGGTCCATCTTGCTGGGCGCCCTGGCCTCCGGCACCGGTTGGGTTCTCGCTGCGCCGGTGATGCAGACCATCGACCTGCTGGCCGATGCCGCCTCGCCAGTGGCGCTTTTCACCATTGGTGCGGTGCTGGCGCGATCACAAATGGCCAACGCCCGTCCCACCGCCCTGCGGGATTACGCCCCTGTGGTGTTCATCAAGCTGTTCCTGCATCCCCTGCTGGTGGGCGTGCTGGGCTGGGCGGCCATGCAGGCCGGCCTCGCCCTCGATCCTTTCTCGCTCACGGTGGCGGTGCTGGTGGCGGCGCTGCCCAGTGCCAGCAACGTTTCGCTGCTGGCCGAGCGCTTTGGCGCGGACAACGGACGCATCGCCCGCATCATCCTCTGGACCACGGCCCTGGCTTTTTTCAGTTTTTCAGCCGCTGTTGCGCTGATCACTTGAGCGTTCAAATCGCCAGCGGGTCCACATCGATGGCCCAGCGAATCAGCGGCTTGTAGGCGGGCTGGCGCCGCACCTCGGCCAGCACCGGCTGCCAGGCCGAGAGGAACTGCTGCAGCGCCGGCCGTGAGGCGCTTTCCAACAGCATCTGCGCGCGCTCCACATTGGCCACCCGCTGCAGCGCCATAGGCACGGCCGGGTAGAGCGTGACCCGGTCTGCCCCGGGCAGGCCCGCCTCTCGGCCGGCCTCGGCCACGGCCTCTAAAAAGGCCTGGGCCAGCTCCTGCGTGCGCGCCTCGGCTCTCAAGAGTGCGGCATAGCCGAAGGGCGGCAGGCCCGCCGCGCGGCGCTCCTGAAGTTCCTGGTCGGCAAAGCCTGGGTAATCGTGCTGCTTCAGGGCCGCAAACAGTGCGTGGCCGGGGTGGAAGGTCTGCACCCACATCTCAGAGGCGGCACCTTGCGCCGCATCGCGCCCGGCCCGGCCGCTGGCCTGCAGCAGCAGCGAGAACAGGCGCTCGGGCGCGCGGAAGTCGCTGGAAAACAGCGAGCCATCCGGGTTCACCGCCGCCACCAGCGTGATGCCGCGGAAATCATGGCCTTTGGTCACCATCTGCGTGCCCACCAGCACGTCCACCTCCCCGGCATGCACGCTGGCCAGCTGAGCTTCCAGGCTGCCTTTGAGGCGCGTGCTGTCGGCATCGATGCGGGCCACGCGCACCGGTGAGCCATCGGGGCGCTGCACACCCGCCAGCAACTCTGCCAGGTGCTCTTCGAGTTTCTCGGTGCCTCGGCCCAGCGGGGCGATGTCCACGTTGCCGCAGTCCGGGCAGCCGCGGGGCACGCGCTCGGTGAAGCCGCAGTGGTGGCAGCGCAGCGTGCGATCGAGCTTGTGGAACACCCGGTAGGCGCTGCAATGCGCGCACTGGCTCTTCCAGCCACAGGCCTGGCAGGCCAGCACCGGCGCATAGCCCCGGCGGTTGAGAAACACCAGCGACTGCTCGCCCCTGGCCACGCGCTCGGCGATGGCCTCGAGCAGTGGCGGGGCCAGCACCGCCTGGCGTGGCTGCTGCGTCATGTCGATCACGCGCACCTCGGGCCCGCTGGCCCCTGGTGCGGCGCCGATACGGCCTGCCATGTCCAGCCGCAGGTAACGGCCAGCCAGGCACGCCTGCCAGCTCTCCAGCGAGGGCGTGGCCGAGCCCAGCATCACGCGGCAGGCACCGCCTTGCTCCAGGGCCTGGCTTTCCAGCCGGGCGCGGTAGACGGCCAGGTCGCGCGCCGAATAGCGCGCGCCTTCCTGCTGCTTGTAGCTCGGGTCGTGTTCTTCATCCACCACGATCAGGCGCAGCGCCGGCAGCGAGGCCAGCACCGCCATGCGGGTGCCCAGCACCAGCCGGGCCTGGCCTGTGTGCGCTGCCAGCCAGCTCTTGAGCCGCTGGGCCGGCGTGAGCCCGCTGTGCAAGGCCACCACCTGGCCGGCACCCAGGTGCGAAAACCGCGCCTCAAAGCGCGACTGCAGTTGGGGTGTGAGGTTGATCTCCGGCACCATCACCAGCACCTGGGCCCGCGGATCAGCCTCCAGCACCTCGGCAGCTGCGCGCAGGTACACCTCGGTCTTGCCGCTGCCCGTCACCCCGAAAAGCAGGGCGGGCCGGGTGTCGGCCGCCCAGCCTGCAAGGGCCTCGCGCTGGGCCGGGCTCAGTTCGGGCAGCGCCGCCCGGGCGCCGCCCTCGCCGACCGGGCGCACGCGCTTGAGTCGGCGCCCCAGCTTCACGGCATCGAGCTCGCGCAACTGGGGCGGCAGGGCCGCCAGGGCCACCTCGCCGAGCGAGCGCTGGTAGTAGCCGGCCGTGAAGGCCACCAATTGCCGCCAGGTGTCGGTCAGTGGCGGCACACCCTCGAGCAACCCGGCCACTGGCTTGCCCTGCGAGGCATCGAGCTCGCCGCTGTCCTGGCGCATCGCCCAGACCACGCCCAGCACCTCCCGGCGGCCCAGGGGCACGCGCACCAGTTGCCCAGGCGTGAGGGGGGACTCACTTTGGTAGGTCAGCGGCCCCGCGATGGCACTGTGGGCGGGGGTGGCTACGACGATATCGACCCAGAATGTCATGTGTTGGCCGGGATTTTTTCCAATTCACCTTCGTAAATCACGCTAAGTCCTTGATTGCAAAGCCTCTTTCAAACTGTCCAGATGTATTGTGGATAACTTTGTTGATAGGCCTCGCTCGGCGCCGCGAAAGCCTTGTCCATCAAGGCTTTTCTTAAAATGCCCAGAAAAAAAGCAGGGATTCAATGTTCTTATGAATCAATGACTTAGCGATGGTCTAGAGAAGGCATGGGGGACGGGTCCCGCGCCCCTGGCTTGACGCAGCGCAGCACGGATTTTGTGCATAAGTGCCGCAGGGCAAGTGCATTTTCATGCTATAGCGCGGGCCTCGGCGCGGACCGAAGGGCGCGGTCGGGGCTGCCAGAGGTCTTTTCAGCGAGCGCTGCGCAAGGCCTTGGAATGCGTGTGCACGGCCTCCACCAGCGCCTTCACATGCTCTGGCGGCGTGAACTGGCTGATGCCATGCCCGAGGTTGAAGATGTGCGTGGGCCCACTCTGAGTGGCGTCGCTGTGTGGCACCCCAAAGCTGTCCAGCACGCGCTTGACCTGCAGCTCAATCTGCGCCGGCGGGGCAAACAGCACGTTCGGGTCGATGTTGCCCTGCAGCGCCTTGCCCTGGCCGCCTGCCTGACCACCCACCAGGGCGCGCGCGTGCCCGAGGTTGACGGTCCAGTCCAGGCCCAGCACCTCGCAGTCCAGGGCCGCCATCTCCTTGAGCCAGAGGCCGCCGCCCTTGGTGAACACGATGCGCGGGATCTTCACACCGGCATGCTCGCGCTTGAGCTGGGCCAGCACGCGGGCGGTGTAGGCCAGGCTGAATTCCTGGAAGGCCCCGTCGGCGAGCACCCCGCCCCAGCTGTCGAACACCATCACGGCCTGGGCGCCTGCCTCGATCTGGGTGTTCAGGTACAGCGCCACGGCATCGGCGTTGATGGCCAGGATGCGGTGCATCAGGTCGGGGCGGCTGTACATCAGGCTCTTGACCAGGCGGTAATCGTCCGAGCCGCCGCCTTCAACCATGTAGCAGGCCAGCGTCCAGGGGCTGCCCGAAAAGCCGATCAAGGGCACCCGGCCATTCAGAGCCTGACGGATGCTGGTGACCGCATCGAACACATAGCGCAACTTGTCCATGTCCGGCACGGCGAGTTCGGCCACCGCCGCTTCGTCGCGCACCACCTTGGCAAACTTCGGCCCCTCGCCCTGCGCGAAGGACAGGCCCAGGCCCATGGCGTCGGGCACGGTGAGGATGTCCGAGAACAGGATGGCCGCGTCCAGTGGGTAGCGGTCCAGCGGCTGCAGCGTGACTTCGGTGGCGTAGTCCACGTTGGTGGCCAGGCCCATGAAGCTGCCGGCCTTGGCCCGCGTGGCGCAGTACTCTGGTAGGTAGCGACCGGCCTGGCGCATCAGCCAAACGGGCGTGTGGTCGGTGGCTTGGCGCCAGCAGGCGCGCAGAAAGGTGTCGTTCTGGAGGGGCGCAAACATGGGGCCCATTGTGTCAGGTTGACGTGACACTTTGTCAAGCATCCATCGACGGACCGCCCAGGCCCCTTGCCGCCAGGCTCCGCTGCTCAATTTTCAGGCACTTGTCCTGCACCACCACCAAGCCTGCTGCGCTGGCCCGCGCCAGGGCCTCGTCATGGCATATGCCCAGTTGCAGCCACAGCGCCCGCGCGCCGATGGCGATGGCCTCGTCCACCACGGGCGGTACGTCCTCGCTCTGGCGGAAGACGTTCACCAGATCAATGCGCTCATGGCGAGCCGCCTCCTCGAGCGTGGCGTAGGCCGGCTCGCCCAGCACCTCGCGGGCTTGCGGGTTCACGGGGATGATGCGCCAGCCGCGGGCCTGCATGTACTGCGCCACCTCATGGCTGGCCCGGTGCGGCTTGGGCGACAGACCCACCACGGCGATGGTGCGGCAGTGCGCCAGGATCCAGCCGATGCGCTCGGCTTCGGTGAGCAAGGTGGGTGGGGACATGGCCCCGATTTTGCGCCCGCGCTCAGAGCGTGGACAAAGCCTGCCGCAGATCGTCCACGCTCAGGATCTCCGGCAGCAGCACGGGCGGGCGGCCCGGAGCATAGAGCGCGTACACCGGCACGCCCGAGCGGCCAAGCTGGCGCAGGGTGGCGGTGATGTGCTCGTCGCGCCGGGTCCAGTCGGCGCGCAGCAGCACCACCTGCCGCGCCCGCGCCTCGGCGAGCACGGAGGCGTCTTGCAGCACCGTCTTCTTGTTGTACTGGCAGGTCACGCACCAAGCGGCCGTGAAGTCGACGAACACCGGCTTGCCCTGGGCATTGAGCTCCTCCACCAACCCGGGCCGCCAGGCCTGCCAGCCCTCCCTGGTGTCCCCGGCCTGCGCCGGCGTGGCGGGGGCGGGGCTCGCCTGCAGTTGCGGCCAGCCCCAGGACAGGCCCCAGGCGCAGCCTGCGAGCGCCAGGCTGGCGCACACCGCGCGGGCACGCCCCTGCAGGGTGAGCGTCCACACCAGCAGGGCCAAGAGCAGCAGCAGGACCAGCAGCACGGCCGCCCCGTCGATGCCCGCCTGCTGGCCGATCACCCAGACCAGCCACACCACGGTGGCGAACATCGGGAAGGCCAGGAGTTGCTTGAGGCGCAGCATCCAGGCGCCGGGCCGCGGCATCCAGCCGGCCAGGCCCGGCAGCAGGCTGGCCGCCAGGTAGGGCAGGGCCATGCCCAGGCCGAGCGCCGCAAACACGGCTACGGCCTGCCAGGCCGGCAGGCTCAGGGCCAGGCCCAGCGAAGCGCCCATGAAGGGCGCGGTGCAGGGCGAGGCCACCGCCACGGCCAGCACGCCCGAGAGGAAGGCATCGGCGGCCGGATGCCGGGCCTCCAGGCTGGCCAGGCGGCTGGGCAGCAACTGCCCGAATTCAAAGGCGCCCGCCAGGTTCAGGCCGATCAGCATGAACAGGGCCGCCAGCGCCGCCACCATGCCCGGGTTCTGCAGCTGAAAGCCCCAGCCCAGCTGCTCGCCCGTCGCGCGCAGGGCCAGCAGCAGCCCGCCCAGCGCCACAAAAGACAGCAGCACCCCCGCCGTGTACGCCGCGCCCGCCTGCAGCCGTTGCCGGCGGCTGGGGGCATGCACGAAGCCCAGCATCTTGATGGCCAGCACCGGAAACACGCAGGGCATGAGGTTCAGCAGCAGACCGCCCACCAAGGCCCCGAGCAGGGCCGCCGCCAGGCCCAGCGCCGTGGCGGGCGTGGGCAATGCAGCCGTCGCCGTCGCTGAAGTGGCCGCGCGGTTGGCCTGCAGCGCCGCTTCCAGCGCGGGCGAGACCCCGGGCAGCGGCGCCACCGGTGGCCAGCTGCCTGCCACCGGCAGGTCCATGCGCCAGGCCCCGCCCGAAGGCAGCGCCACCACCAGGGGCAGGCGCTGGGGCGCATCGCTGCGCAGGGCCGACAGCGGCACCTCGGCCGTCCAGCGCGCGCCCTGCCAGCCTTGAGTCCAGGCACCGGCCGGCTCGATCAGGCCCGGCGTCTCCGGAAAGAACTCCAGCCGCTGGCCTTGCGCCGCCGCCGGCAGCCCGGCCAGCACCAGTGTCAGGCGCTGACCCTGCACCGTGATGCGGCTGTCCCCGGCCGGCAGCGCCCGGGGCTGCGCCGCCAGGGCCGCGTCGAATTCCGCCGCATGCGCGGCCAGCGAGCCCCGCGCGGGCCACTGCACCTCGAACTCGCCTTCCTGGGGAATGCATTCGCGGCGGCACACCAGCCAGCTGGCCTTGAGCCGCACCGGCAGCTGCGCGGCCTCAAAGCCGGGCGCCAACTGCAAGGGCACCGGCAGCAGCACCGTGCCTTCGTAGCCGTAGTTGGCCAGGTTGCCCAGCGGAAACTTGCGCGGCACAGGCCAGGCGATCGCCCCGGCCTGGG
>JAIXPL010000043.1 GCA_027486255.1 Comamonadaceae bacterium | reverse complement strand
GTCGGCCGCAGCGCACGCGCGTTGCACGGGCTTTTCACCGTAGTTGGCGGTGTGGCCGCCGAAGGGGCGCTGGTAAATGGTGCCGTCGGGGTTGCGGTCAAAGGGCATGCCCATGTGCTCGAGGTCATAGACGACCTTGGGCGCTTCACGGCACATGAATTCGATGGCGTCCTGGTCGCCCAGCCAGTCCGAACCCTTGACGGTGTCGTAGAAGTGGTAGTGCCAGTTGTCTTCGCTCATGTTGCCCAGCGAGGCTCCAATGCCGCCCTGGGCCGCCACGGTGTGCGAGCGGGTCGGGAAGACTTTGGAGAGCACGGCCACGTTCAGGCCCGCGCGGGCCAGTTGCAGCGAGGCGCGCATGCCGGAGCCGCCGGCCCCGACGATGACCACGTCGAATTTGCGCTTGGGAAGGTTGGAAGTAGCGGACATGATTTTCAGAATCTCCACAGCACTTGGATGGCCCAGCCGGCGCAGCCCACGAGCCAGACGATGGTGAACACTTGCAGAACCAGGCGGATGCCCACGGGCTTGATGTAGTCCATGAACACGTCGCGCATGCCCACCCACACGTGGTAGAGCAGGGCAATGATGACGGCAAAGGTCAGGGTCTTCATGGCCTGGGGCGCGAAGATGCCCGACCACTGGTCGTAGCTGATGGGGCCCGAGCTCAGGATCACCTGGGCCAGCACGATCACCGTGAACAGGGCCATGAGAACCGCGGTCACACGCTGGGCGAGCCAGTCGCGTGTGCCGTAGTGCGCACCGACGACGATGCGCTTGGAGCCGTAGTTGACTGCCATGGGGAGGTACTCCTTCAGTAGAGGCCGAACAGCTTGGCGCCGAGGATCGCGGTCAGGGCCAGGCTGAGGATGAGGACAACGCGGGCAGAGCTGGCACCGGAGGCTTTGGTCACGGCATCGTGGCTGATGTCCATGCGCAGGTGGCGCACACCGGCCAGGAAGTGGTGCAGGTAGGCCCAGATCAGGGCCAGGGCCACCAGCTTCCAGAAGAAACCGGGCAGGCCCAGCATGCCGGCCGAGAAGGCGCCAGTGAAGCGCTCGTAGGAGAACTCTGAGGAAATCGAGGTGTCGAACATCCAGATCACAAAGGGCATCAGCACGAACATGAGCACGCCGCTGACACGGTGCAGGATGGACACCCAGCCGGCGGCCGGCAGGCGGTAGGAGGGGAGGTCGGAGAGCGCGTTGATGTTGCGGAACTCAGGCCGCTTCTTGGCGGAGGTCGCTGATTCGGACATGCTGAAGGTGCTTTCTGGAGGTCGGTAACTGCTTGGTAACAAAGCTGCTCAACTTCAAATTCTATTGCAATGCAGCAACCCTCTTGAGTCATCTGACAGCGCTGCGGCTGACTTTTTGGAGGGCCTGGGCTAAAAAATTTCGGTGGCCCAGAGCCAGCACGCCGTAACGCGTCTGAAACTGACGCTAAGTTTACAAATTGTCCAGGTCATTGAGCGAGATGCGAGCCTGCTCGCCGATGGCCTGGCGTTCGGCCTCGTCGAGGCGGGCGAGGTTCTTGGCCATCAGCGCCGTGCGCGGGTTGCGCTCAAAGGCTTCGCGGTGGGTGTCCAGGAAATACCAGTACAGATTGGTCATGGGGCAGGCTTGGGGGCCCGTGCGCTGCTCGGGTGAGTAGCTGCAGCCCTGGCAGTAGTTGCTCATGCGCTTGATGTAGGCGCCGCTGGCCACATAAGGCTTGGAGGTGAAACGCCCGCCATTGGCAAACAGGGCCATGCCGGCGGTGTTGGGCAACTCCACCCACTCCACGGCATCCACATATACCCCCAGGTACCAGTCGCACAGCTGCTGGGGCTCAATTTGCGCCAGCACCCCGAACATGCCGGTGACCATCAGGCGCTGAATGTGGTGGGCATAGCCCGTCTCCAGGGTCTGCGTGAGGCTCTGGCGCATGCAGTTCATGCGCGTCTGCCCGGTCCAGTACCAGGATGGCAGGGGCTGATGGTGGTCAAAATGGTTTGCATCGGCCAGCCCGGGCATGTCCAGGAAGTACACCCCCCGGATGAATTCGCGCCAGCCCAGCACCTGGCGGATGAAGCCCTCCACGCTGGCCAGCTCCAGATCGCGTTCGCGCCAGGCCTGTTCGGCAGCGGCGATCACTTCGCGCGGGTTCAGCAGTTTGAGGTTCAGTGCGCTCGAGATCAGCGCATGCCAGCCAAAGGGCATGCCCGTCCACATGGCGTCCTGGTGCGCCCCGAAGTGGGGCAGGCGGTGCGCGATGAAGTCCTCCAGCGCCACCAGGGCCTGTGCCCGCGTGACCGGCCAGTTGAAGCGGGCCACGTCGCCCGGGTGGTCCGCAAAGCGCTGGTCCACCAGACGCAGCACGTCTTGGGTGATCTCGTCTTGCACGTACACGCGGGGCGCAGGCAGCCCTTGCGGGCCGGCCTTGCCAAAGCCTTTGCGGTTATCGGCATCGAAATTCCACTGCCCGCCGGCGGGTTCTTCGCCCTCCATCAGCACGCCGAAGGCCTGTCGCATCTTGCGGTAGAAGTTCTCCATGCGCAGGGTCTTGCTGCGGCCGGCCCAGCGCGCAAAGCGCGGGATGCTGCACAGGAAGTGCGTGTCCTCACGCCAGTCCAGCGGCAGGCCAGGCGTCAGGGCCGCCTCGATGGCGGCGCGCACGCGCAAGTCGCCCGGCTCCACACCGATCACGGCGCGCGGCTGGAAAGTGGCCAGGGCCGCCTGCAGGCCGGCGGCCAGGGTGGCGTCGTTCTCGCGGTCCAAGCTGCGGTAGTGCACCTGCAGGCCGCGCTCGCGCAGCTCTTGCGCGAAGTGCCGCATGGCTGAGAGGAAGAGGGCGGTGCGCAGCTTGTGCGAGCGCACATGGGTGGACTCTTGCTCCGCCTCGACCATCAGCACCACATCCTGGGCCGGATCGATGTCTTTGAGGGCCGAAGACTGCGCGTCGAGCTGGTCGCCCAGGAGCAGCACGAGGTGGCGGCAGCCGCTCATGCCGAAGTGCCTCCAGGCGCGGGCTTGTGGCGCCGGCAGGCTTCGCTGCAATACAGCACGCTCTCCCAGTTTTTGGCCCAGGCCTTGCGCCAGCTCATGGTGCGGCCGCACACGGTGCAGGGTTTGCTGGGCAGGAAGGACTTGTTGCCCTTGAAGCTGCCGCGATCAGCGGTCCGAGATGGCTTGGCGGTCATGGGTGCGAGCCCCAAGCCGCAGGGGCCTTAGCTCAGGGTGTTGGAGTAATAGTGCGTGTCGGTGCGGTACAGGCCCCGGCGCAGTTCCATGGGCATGTCCTGGTAAGTGTAGGCAATGCGTTCCACGCTCAGCAGGGGCGTGCCCAATGGCACAGCCAGCAACTCGGACGCTGTGTCATCGCTGGCCACGGCGCGCAGTTTTTCCTCGGCGCGCACCATGCGCACGCCGAACTCGGTCTCGAACAGCGCGTACATGGTGCCCTGGCTGTCCAGCCGCTCGGCGGTCAGGCCTTTGAAGGGACCGCCCGGCAGCCACAGGTCTTCAAGAATGGTGGGTACCCCCTGGAAGGCCAGCACGCGGCGCACTTGCAGCACCGCGTCACCCGTGCGCAGGCCCAAGACTCGGGCGATGTCGGCCGGCGCACGCAGGCGTCGGCAGTCCACGATGGTGCGCTCGGCCTGGCCTTTGCTGCCCGCAACGCCGTCATTGGGCAAGAGCCGCAGAAAACGGTACTGCACATGCTGCTCGGCATGTGTGGCCACGAAGGTGCCCCGGCCCTGTCGGCGCACCACCAGGTTCTCGGCGGCCAGCTCGTCGATGGCTTTTCGCACCGTGCCCTGGCTCACCCGGAAGCGCCCGGCCAGATCAATCTCGCTGGGAATCAGGTCGCCCGGCTTCCATTCGCCAGCCTGCAGGCTCTGCAGGATCAGGGCTTTGATCTGCTGGTACAGCGGGCTGAAGGCCGGGGTGGCCGACGCGCCGGCGCCGGCCTCCTGCAGGATCAGGCTGTCGGACGGGGCTAAGGAGTTGGTGGCCATTGACGTGCGTTGGGCGAATGCCGTTTTGAGCGGCAAATCATATCTTATATAAGACATAAGACAAATTGACCCGCTCGGGTTTCCCCGCTTAGAATCCCCCGCGAGCCTGGCTGAGCCGGGCCAAGTTACCAACCAGTTTCAAACCATTTTGGAGTGTCAGTCATGAAAAAGCCCGTCCGTGTTGCCGTCACCGGTGCTGCAGGTCAAATCGGTTATGCCCTGCTGTTCCGCATCGCCTCTGGCGAGATGCTCGGCAAGGACCAGCCCGTCATCCTGCAGCTGCTGGAGATCCCGGACGAGAAGGCCCAGAAGGCCCTCAAGGGCGTGATGATGGAAATCGATGACTGCGCGTTCCCGCTGCTGGCTGGCATGGAAGCCCACAGCGATCCCATGACCGCTTTCAAGGACACCGACTACGCCCTGTTGGTCGGCTCGCGTCCGCGTGGCCCCGGCATGGAGCGTGCCGAGCTGCTGTCCATCAACGGCGCCATCTTCACGGCCCAGGGCAAGGCGCTGAACGCCGTGGCCTCGCGCAACGTCAAGGTCCTGGTGGTCGGCAACCCCGCCAACACCAACGCCTACATCGCCATGAAGTCGGCCCCCGACCTCAATCCGAACAACTTCACCGCCATGCTGCGCCTGGACCACAACCGCGCCGCCTCGCAGATCGCCGCCAAGACCGGCAAAGCCGTCAAGGACATCGAGAAGCTGGCCGTGTGGGGCAACCACTCGCCCACCATGTATGCCGACTACCGCTTTGCCACCATCGGTGGCCAGTCGGTCAAGGACATGATCAACGACCAGGTCGGGAACGAAACCGTGGTCCCGCCCACCGTGGGCAAGCGCGGCGCGGCCATCATCGAGGCCCGCGGCCTGTCGTCGGCCGCCTCGGCCGCCAACGCCGCCATCGACCACATGCGCGACTGGGCCCTGGGCACCAACGGTAAGTGGGTCACCATGGGCATCCCCTCGCAGGGTTGGTACGGCATTCCCAAGGACGTCATGTTCGGCTTCCCGGTCACCTGCGAAGGCGGCCAGTACAAGGTGGTCGAGGGTCTGCCGATCGACGCCTTCAGCCAGGCTTGCATCGACAAGACCCTCAAAGAGCTGACCGACGAGCAAGCGGGCGTGGCCCACCTGCTGTAAGGCAGCCGTCTTTCAAGATCGACCCTTGGCCAGCCGCCAGATCACCCGCACTTCCATGCCTTTCCGGGAATGACGCACCCTCGCGATGTTCTCCTGGATGCGCAGGCGGCTGCGGGCGCGCTGCCGGTGTGCGACCACTACAGCGGCGTCGAGCCCCGCATGCGCAAAAGCCTGCAGCTGCAGGCTGAGATGCTGGAGGAGTTCGGCGCCTGCGTCTTTGACGTCACGCTCGACTGCGAGGACGGCGCGCCCGTGGGCGGCGAAGCCGAGCACGCTGCCCTGGTGGTCTCGCTGGCCTTGGCCGCCGATTCCCGCGCTCGCGTGGCGGTGCGCGTGCACCCGGTGGACCATCCCGCCTTCGCGGACGACCTGGCCACCATCGCCGGGCAGGCTGCGCACCGGCTGTGCCACCTGATGGTGCCCAAGGTCGAGAGCTTGGCTGACGTGCAGCAGGTCGATGCCGCGCTTTTGGCCTTGGGTGGCGCGGCTGCCAAGCTGCCCATCCATGTGCTGCTGGAGTCGGCCCGTGCCGTGCACCACGCCTTTGACATCGCCTCTCATCCGCGCGTGCAGTCCATCAGCTTCGGCCTGATGGATTTTGTCTCCAGCCACCATGGCGCCATTGGTGCCGAGGCCATGGGCTCGGCCGGGCAGTTCACGCATCCGCTGGTGGTGCGCGCCAAGCTGGAGATTGCCTCCGCCTGCCACGCCCACGGCAAGGTGCCCTCGCACTGCGTGGTCACCGAGTTCAGCGATGCGGCCGCCATGGAGCGAGCTGCCACCCGTGCGGCTCGCGAGCTGGGCTACACCCGCATGTGGAGCATCCATCCTGCCCAGATCAGGCCCATCATGGCCGCCTTCGCGCCGCAGCAGTCCGAGATTGAGGTGGCCACCCAACTCTTGGTCGCCGCGCAGGCCGCCAACTGGGCCCCCGTGAGTTTCAAGGGCCAGTTGCACGACCGTGCCAGCTACCGCTACTACTGGCAGCTGCTGGAGCGCGCGCACCGCACCGGCGCCAAGCTGCCGAGCCAGGCGCAAGCCTATTTCCTTTCTTTGTGATCGCCCCCGAATTTTTCAGGAGAAAACCATGAGCGACTTTTTGCAGACCTACCGAGCCCACGTGGCCGAGCGCGCCGCCCTCGGCATCCCGCCGCTGCCCCTGTCGGCCAAGCAGGTGGCCGAGGTCATCGAGCTGCTGAAGAACCCGCCCAAGGGCGAAGACGCCTTCCTCCTGGACCTGATTACCCACCGTGTGCCTCCCGGTGTGGACGATGCCGCCAAGGTCAAGGCCTCTTTCCTGGCCGCCGTGGCCCATGGTGATCTGGCGGTCGGCCTGATCTCCAAAGCCAAAGCGACTGAGCTGCTGGGCACCATGGTGGGCGGTTACAACGTGCACCCCCTCATTGAGCTGCTGGACGACGCGCAGGTCGCCGGCGTGGCTGCTGAAGGTCTGAAAAAGACCCTGCTCATGTTCGACTTCTTCAACGATGTCGCTGACAAAGCCAAGGCCGGCAATGCCAAGGCCAAAGAAGTCATGCAGAGCTGGGCCGACGCCGAGTGGTTCACCAGCCGCCCCGAAGTGCCCAAGAGCATCACCGTGACCGTGTTCAAGGTGCCTGGCGAGACCAACACCGACGACCTCTCGCCCGCGCCCGACGCGTGGAGCCGCCCCGACATCCCGCTGCACTACCTGGCCATGCTGAAGAACACCCGCCCCGATGCGGCCTTCAAGCCCGAGGAAGACGGCAAGCGCGGCCCCATGCAGTTCATTGATGACCTGAAGAAAAAAGGCCATCTGGTGGCTTACGTGGGCGACGTGGTGGGCACCGGCTCGAGCCGCAAGTCCGCCACCAATAGCGTGATCTGGGCCACTGGCCAGGACATCCCCTTTGTGCCGAATAAGCGCTTTGGCGGCGTGACCTTGGGCGGCAAGATCGCTCCCATCTTCTACAACACCCAGGAAGACTCCGGATCGCTGCCCATTGAAGTGGACGTCTCCAAGCTCGAGATGGGTGACGTGATCGAGGTGCTGCCCTACGACGGCAAGATCACCAAGGGCGGCCAGACCGTGGTGGAGTTCAAGCTCAAGAGCGATGTGCTGTTTGACGAAGTGCGCGCCGGCGGCCGAATCAACCTCATCATCGGCCGCTCGCTGACCGCCAAGGCCCGCGACTTCCTGGGCTTGCCCGCCTCCAGCCTGTTCCGTCTGCCCCAGCCGCCCGCTGCCACCAAGGCCGGCTTCACCCTGGCCCAGAAGATGGTCGGCCGCGCGGTCGGTCTGCCTGAAGGCCAGGGCGTGCGCCCGGGCACCTACTGCGAACCCAAGATGACCACCGTGGGCTCGCAAGACACCACCGGCCCCATGACCCGTGACGAGCTCAAAGACCTGGCCTGCCTGGGTTTCTCGGCCGACATGGTCATGCAGTCCTTCTGCCACACGGCGGCCTACCCCAAGCCCGTGGACGTCAAGACCCACCGCGAGCTGCCCGCCTTCATCAGCAACCGCGGCGGCGTGGCCCTGCGCCCCGGTGACGGCGTGATCCACTCCTGGCTCAACCGCCTGCTGCTGCCCGACACCGTGGGCACGGGCGGCGACTCGCACACGCGTTTTCCCATCGGCATCTCCTTCCCCGCAGGTTCGGGCCTGGTGGCCTTTGGTGCAGCCACCGGGGTGATGCCGCTGGACATGCCCGAGAGCGTGCTGGTGCGTTTCAAGGGCCAGATGCAGCCCGGCGTGACGCTGCGCGACCTCGTGCACGCGATTCCGCTGTACGCCATCAAGGCCGGTCTGCTCACCGTGGCCAAGGCCGGCAAGAAGAACGTGTTCTCCGGCCGCATTCTGGAAATTGAAGGCCTGCCTGACCTCAAGGTCGAGCAAGCCTTTGAGCTCTCGGATGCCTCGGCCGAGCGCTCGGCCGCCGGTTGCACCATCAAGCTCAACCAGGCGCCCGTGGCTGAATACCTCAACTCCAACGTGGTGCTCATGAAGAACATGATCGCCAACGGCTACCAGGACAAGCGCACGCTCGAGCGCCGCATTGCCGCCGTCGAGGCCTGGCTGGCCAAGCCCAACCTGCTGGAAGCCGACAAGGACGCCGAGTACGCCGCCGTCATCGAGATTGACCTGGCCGACATCAAGGAGCCCATCGTCTGCTGCCCCAACGATCCGGACGACGCCAAGTTCCTCAGCGAAGTGGCCGGCACCAAGATCGACGAGGCCTTCATCGGCTCGTGCATGACCAACATCGGCCACTTCCGTGCAGCGGCCACCGTGCTGGGCGGCACGCGTGACATCCCTGTCAAGCTCTGGGTCGCCCCGCCCACCAAGATGGACGAGAGCGAGCTCATCAAGGAAGGCCACTACGCCAACTTTGGTGCTGCCGGTGCCCGCACCGAAATGCCCGGCTGCTCCCTGTGCATGGGCAACCAGGCCCAGGTGCGCGAAGGCGCCACCGTGGTCTCCACCTCCACCCGCAACTTCCCCAACCGCCTGGGCAAGAACACCAACGTGTTCCTCACCAGCGCAGAACTGGCGGCGGTGTGCTCCAAGCTCGGTCGCATCCCGACCGTGGCCGAGTACCAGGCGGCGGTGGGTGTCCTCAGCAAGGACAGCGCCAACATCTACAAGTACATGAACTTCGACCAGATCGAAGAGTACGCCGACGTGGCCAAGGGCATCACCGCCTAAGCCCTTAGGCTCTGCCTACGTGAAGGCCCCGCTGGTGAAAGCCGGCGGGGCTTTTTTCTGGGGGTGCTTCGTCGGGAGTACCGGCTCTACACTTGAGCTGTAAAGCTTCAAGACTTGGCCTTGGCTGCCAAGTCTGGGTCCTGCAGGGTGTGAGTGACCAGTTGCTTGAATCCCATGACGCGAGGCCGACTTCACCCCTGGCCTGTTTAGTTTTCCTTCTAGGAGTTGCCTTGCCTGCCTTGTCCACATCCAACCTTCACAGCCTCGTTCATGAAGCGCTGGTGGCGCGTGTTCGCGTGCTGCTGGGGCAGTGCACTTATGTTGAACTCATGGCCACGCAAACCAGCGTGAGCCTGACCTTGGCCCAGCGTGTGCCGGTGTCCTTGCCGCACAACCATGAGGAGGCGCATCAGGTCCTGGCCGATGCGGTGGTCCAGGCCTTTGCGCTGGATCCGAATTACTACGATGGCAGTGCGATTGACTTTTTGGTGTCCGAAGGTCTGAGCAGCGCAGGCATGTCGATCGCCGAAGTCATTGCAGGCCATGAACGTGACAGCCGCAAGCGCTGGCTGGCCGAAGTGGTGCCGCAGCTCGATCGCATCGAGCGCTTTGTGGTGTCGGTGTTCGACGGCAGCTGGAGCCGCAGCGCAGACCGCTGCAGCCTGGCCGTCTGGCTGCAGCGCTGAGCACGCCGCGCCCGTGTGCGCAGCTCAGCTCACTCGGGCTCGATCTTCGCGTCGCGCACCACCTTGCCCCAACGCGGGCTCTCGGCCTTGATCAGGGCGGCGAACTGCTCGGGCGTGCCACCGCCCAGCTCGTTTCCCTGACCGACGATCTTTTCTTTCACCTCGGCGCTTTGCAGCGCCTGGTTGCACACGGCGTTGAGCCGCCGCACCAGGTCGGGCGGCATCCCCCTGGGGCCAATGAGGCCCTGCCAGTTGAGCACCTCCACCGCCGGGAATCCCAGCTCGGCCATGCTGGGCACGTCGGGCAGCAGGGCTGAACGGGTTCTGCTCGTGATGGCCAGCGCGCGCAGGCGCCCGCTTTGGATGGCGGGCATGGCGCTGTACATCTGCTCGAACATCATGTCCACCTGGCCGGCCATGAGGTCGCTGGCGCCGGCTGCGCCACTCTTGTAGGGCGCGTGGATCATGTCGATCCCCGCCGTGTGCTCCAGCAGCGCGCCACTGAGGTGGTGCGTGCCGCCGATGCCCCCCGAGGCGTAGCTCAGCTTGCCGGGACTGGCCTTGGCGGCGGCCACCACATCCTTGAGAGATTTGAAGCGTGAATCGCTGCGCACCATCAGGATGAGTGGGCCGCGTTCGATCAGGCAGATGGGTGTGAGGTCGTTTTGCGGGTCGAAGCTCAGCCTCTTGAACAGCGCATGGTTCACGGCCAAGGGCGCGAAATTGCCCATGCCAATCACGTAGCCGTCGGGCTTGGCTTTGGCGATGATGTCGGTGCCGATGTTGCCGCCGGCCCCAGCCTTGTTGTCGATGATGATGGGCTGGCCCAGCAGCGCGCTCATGGCCTTGGCCACCTGGCGTGAGCGGTTGTCGGCGTTGCCGCCGGCGGCGTAGGGGCAGACCCAGGTGATCGGCTTGTTGGGGTACTTGTCCTGCGCCCAGCTCGGGACGAGGGCCGGGGGGAGGGCCAGGCCGGCGCCGGCCTGGAGCAGGGTCCTGCGTTTCATGGGGCTTCCTTCTGGGTGTGCGGCTCGTCTGGGTGAGGCCGGACTGCATGCATGAGCGCGGTGAGTATGTCAGAAACTCTCTGCGCCGCGCCAGACGGTGTATGTCCGTACACGTCAAAGCCTTTCACCGGCTGAGCTTTTGCTTGCACCGAGCCACTGCCAGAATGAATTGACCGCCTGTCCCCCCGCGCCGCAGGGGCCGCCGTCATTCACCCAGGGAGCTTTTTGTGACCGCCTCACCCAGTTCCACCGCCCCCGCCGCGCACCCCTCCGCCTTCGAGACCACGCGCCAGGCCTTTGCTACCGGCGCGGGTGAGCAGGCCGTGCTGTACTCACTCAAGGCCCTGGCCGATCAATTTCCGAATGTCGCGCGGCTGCCGGTGTCGCTGCGCATCGTGCTCGAATCGGTGCTGCGCCACTGCGACGGCCGCAAGGTCACGGCCGAGCATGTGGCGCAACTGGCCCAGTGGCAACCCCATGCCCAGCGCACCGAAGAGATCCCCTTCGTCGTGGCGCGCGTGCTGCTGCAGGACTTCACGGGCGTGCCGCTGCTGGCCGACCTGGCTGCCATGCGCAGCGCCGCCGTGCGCCTGGGCCATGACCCGCGCCGCATCGAGCCACTGGTGCCCGTGGACCTGGTGATCGACCATTCGGTGATGGTCGACCACTACGGCACGCCCGATGCCCTGGACCTCAACATGAAGCTGGAGTTCCAGCGCAATAAGGAGCGCTACCAGTTTCTCAAGTGGGGCATGCAGGCCTTCCAGACCTTTGGCGTGGTGCCACCAGGCTTTGGCATCGTGCACCAGGTCAACCTCGAGTACCTGGCGCGCGGCGTGCACAGCGCCCGGCCACCCGAGGGGCCGCGCGTGGTCTACCCCGACTCACTGGTGGGAACTGACAGCCACACCACCATGGTCAATGGCCTTGGCGTGGTGGCCTGGGGCGTGGGTGGCATCGAGGCCGAAGCGGCCATGCTGGGCCAGCCGGTGTACTTCCTCACGCCCGACGTGCTGGGTTTCGAGCTCACCGGCCACCTGCGCGAGGGCGTGACCGCCACCGATCTGGTGTTGCGCGTCACCGAGATGCTGCGCAAGGAAAAGGTGGTGGGATCCTTTGTTGAGTTCTTCGGCGAGGGGGCGCGCACCCTGGCCGTGCCCGACCGCGCCACGCTGGCGAACATGGCGCCAGAGTACGGTGCCACCCTGGGTTTTTTCCCCGTGGACGAGAAGACCGTCGAGTACTTCCGGAACACTGGTCGCAGCCGCGAGGAGATCGAGACCTTCGAAGCCTACTTTCGTGCGCAGGACCTGTTTGGCATTCCACTGGCCGGCCAGGTGGATTACTCGCGGGTGGTGCGACTTGACTTGGGAGAAGTCACGCCCAGCGTGGCCGGGCCGCGCCGCCCACAAGACCGCATAGAGCTCGCCCAGGTGCCGCAGCAGTTCACGACCCTGTTCTCCAAGCCGGTGTCGGATAAGGGCTTCGGTCAGAGCGCCGCTGTGTTGGCCACGCGCCGCCAAGTGGCGCACGCACCTCGTCCCACCACGCCCGACATCACGGTGGGCCATGGCGACGTGCTGATTGCTGCCATCACCAGCTGCACCAACACCTCCAACCCCAGCGTCATGCTGGCCGCGGGCCTCTTGGCACGCAAGGCCGTGGCCCTGGGTCTGCGGGTGGCGCCCCTCATCAAGACCTCGTTGGCGCCGGGCTCGCGCATGGTCACCGAGTACTTAAGCCGCACCGGCCTGCTGCCCGAGCTGGCGCAGCTGGGTTTTTCCCTCGTGGGTTACGGCTGCACCACCTGTATTGGCAACTCGGGCGACCTCACGCCCGAGCTCAACGAAGCCATCAGCCAAGGCGACCTGGTGTGCGCGGCGGTGCTCTCGGGCAACCGCAATTTCGAGGCACGCATCCATCCGAACATCAAGGCCAACTTTCTGGCCAGCCCGCCGCTGGTGGTGGCCTATGCCATCGCCGGCACCGTGCTCAAGGACCTGCAAAACGAGCCGCTGGGCCTGGGGCACGGCGGGCGCGAGGTCTACCTGATCGACATCTGGCCGAGCAGCCAGGAGGTGCATGCGCTCATGGCTGCGGCGCTGGACGGCGAGGCTTACCGTGCCAGCTATGCCAAGGTGGCCAGCGAGCCCGGCCGGCTCTGGAGCGCGATCCAGGGCAGCCAGGGCCAGGCCTACGACTGGCCGCCCAGCACCTACATCGCCGAGCCGCCTTTCTTCGAGGGCTTCGGGCTCGCGCCGCCGCCGCCGGCCGAGGCGGGCGTGCGCGGGGCGCGCATCATGGCGCTGTTTGGCGACTCCATCACCACCGACCACATCTCGCCGGCCGGCGCCATCCAGGCCTCGTCGCCGGCCGGGCAGTGGTTGATCGACCACGGCGTGGGCCAGGCCGACTTCAACAGCTACGGCGCTCGCCGCGGCCACCACGAGGTGATGATGCGCGGGACCTTTGCCAACGTGCGGCTCAAAAACCTCATGCTGCCCCCAAGCGACGATGGCTCGCGCGTGGAAGGCGGCTTCACCGTTCTCCAGCAGCCCGGGCTGCGCCAGGGTGAGGTCATCCCGCTCTTCGACGCGGCCATGCGCTACGCGGAAGAGGGCGTGCCTACCGTGGTCTTCGCGGGCGAGGAGTACGGCACCGGCTCCTCGCGGGATTGGGCGGCCAAGGGCACGCGCCTCTTGGGCGTGCGGGCCGTGGTGGCGCACAGTTTCGAGCGCATCCACCGCAGCAACCTCGTGGGCATGGGCGTGCTGCCGCTGCAGTCCCAGGAGGGCGAGTCCTGGCCCCTGCTGCGCCTGACGGGCGATGAAGTCGTCGACATCCTGGTCGACCCGGCGCTCACCCCCCAAAGTCATGCCACACTTCGGGTCATGCGTTCTGACGGCACAAGTGAAGAAGTGACATTGATCCTGAGAATCGACACCCCCATCGAGGTGGACTACTACCAGCACGGCGGCATCCTGCCTTATGTTCTGAGGCAGCTGCTCGCATGACCCGGCCCGCCTGTCTGCGCCACCTGGCATGACCCGGCAGCTCCTGATTGCCGGCGGCGGCATCGGTGCTCTGAGCGCCGCCCTGGCTGCCACCCGCGCTGGCTGGGAGGTGCGCCTGTATGAGCAGGCCCTGGCTTTTTCCGAGGTGGGCGCCGGCCTGCAGCTGGGCCCGAATGCCAGCCGCATCCTGCAGGCCTGGGGCCTCGGCCACGCGCTGGCGCAGGTGGCCGCCTTTCCTGAACGTCTGCTTGCCCGCAGCAGCACCAGCGGCCGCGACCTCGGCCGCCTGCCTTTGGGCCAGCGCAGCCTCAAGCGCTATGGCGCCCCCTATGCCACCCTTCACCGGCACGATCTGCATGCCCTGCTGCTGCGCTCGGTCAAGGCGTGCGGCGCGGCGCACCTGCAGCTCAACAGCCCGGTTGACCGCTTCACCGAGGTGCCCGAGGGCGTGCAGCTGTCTTGGGCCGATGGCCGCATCGTCGAGGGCGATGCATTGGTGGGCGCCGACGGTCTGTGGAGCGGCGTGCGTGCGCAGCTCATGAACGACGGCCCGGCCCAGCCCACGGGTCACCTGGCCTTTCGGGCGCTGCTGCCCATGTCTGATGTGCCGGCCGCCTTGCGCGGCAACGAAGTCACCGCCTGGCTCGGCCCCCGGCTGCACGCGGTGAGCTACCCGGTGCGCGCCGGCGAGCTGCTGAACCTGGTGCTCATCGTGCAGGGCCAGCCGCCTGAAGACCTCGAGGCTTGGGACCAGGACGCCCTGGCCGATGAAGTGCAACAGGCCCTGGGTGCCTGCTGCGCGCCTTTGCAGGATCTGGCCCAGGCCTCCACCCACTGGGGCCGCTGGACGCTGTGCGACCGCCCGCCCCTGAGCAGCGCCGCGCAAATGGCCCAGGGCCGCGTGGCCCTGCTGGGCGATGCGGCGCACCCCATGCGGCCTTTTCTTGCGCAGGGCGCAGGCATGGCCATCGAGGACGCGGCCGAACTGGGCCGCTGCCTGGCCCCGGTGCAGGATTTGGCGCTGAGCCTGCCGGCCGCGTTGGGCCGCTACGCCATGCAGCGCTGGCAACGTGTGGCCCAGGTGCAGGCTCGCTCGCGGCGCAATGGCGAGGTGTTCCATGCCATGGGCCTTCAGCGCCTGGGCCGCGACATAGGCCTCAAGACCCTGGGTCGCCGCCTGATGGACCTGCCCTGGCTTTATGGCCACAAGCCGCAGGGCTGAGCCAGCCACAGCGCGGTCAATTGCGGTCCCGCGCTCAATCCATAGAAGAGTGTTGCGTCACGCGCATGGGCGCTGCGTCGTAAAGCCTGGGCGCATGCGTTTGCAGCACGGCTTTCAGGCCGGATTCCCCCAGGGCTTCTTGTGCGGGCGCCAGCAGGCTGTCGTGACGCGAGGCAGCTTGCGCGGGCAGCGAGGTGTGGGGCCAGTCCGAGCCCCAGACCAGCCGGTCACCAAAGGGGGCGCTGGCCTGGCGGATCAGCGGCACCATGGCTGCATAGGGCGTGCTGGTGCCCAGTCGGTACCAGCCAGAGAGCTTGAGCCAGGCCCCGGTGTGCGCCAGTTCCGCCAGGGCCTGCCAGGGCCGCTGGGCCTCGGGCTGGTCGGCGGCCAGACCCGCCAGATGGTCCAGCACGAAGGTCAGGCCCGTCTGGCGCTGCAGGGCCACCAGGTGCGGCAGCTGCCGGGGCGCGATGTACCACTGCACATGCCAGCCGCGTTCGCGCAGGCGCGGGGCCAACGCGTGCAGCGCTTCCTCGCCGTTGCCCACGGGCGAGATGGTGTTAAAGCGCACACCGCGCACGCCAGCCTCGTGAAGTTCATCGAGCGCCGCATCGCTGACCGAGGCGTCCACCACAGCCACGCCCCGGTGGCGGCCCGGGGCCTGCCGCAGAGCGCGCAGCATCACGCTGTGGTCGGTGCCGTACACGCTGGGCTGCACCAGCACGAGGTGGCCGATGCCGTGCGAGGCGCTGTGCGCCTCGATCTCGGCCAGGGTGTGCGTCTGCGGCTGGTAATGGCCGGCGCGCGCGGGGGCAGCCGCATCGAAGACGTGCACATGCGCGTCCCAGCCGCAGCCGATGGCGCCGCATGCTTTAGCCACCGGTGATGCCGCGTTCGCTCACCAGCCGGCCCCACAGCCTTTGCTGGTCCTTCAAAAACTTGGCAGCGGCGTCCTCGTTGCCGTCGAACACATCGCCGCCCAGCGAACGCACGCGGCCCAGCACCTCCGGCTCGCCCATGGCCTTGCGAAGGGCGGCAGCCAGCTGTGCGCGCAGTGGCGCGGGCAGGCCCGCCGGTGCCAGCACCGGGTTCCACTCCAGCACCTCATGGCCCTTGACGCCCGACTGCTCCATGGTGGGCACCTCGGGCAGGGCGCGGCTGCGCAGCTTGGCGGTCACCGCCATGGGGCGCAGGCGGCCCGACTGGATGTGGCCCAGCGAGGAGGCCACATTGGCAAAAAAGAGCGGCACCTGACCGCCCATCACGTCGTTGAGGGCCGGGCCGCCGCCGCGGTAGGGCACGTGAACCAGCTCCACCTTGGCCAGGTCTTCGAAGAGTGCGCCGGCCAGGTGCTGCGCCGAGCCGTTGCCCGAGGAGGCGTAGGCGATGCTGCGTGGCTTGCTGCGGGCCAGGCGGATGACGTCGGCCACGGTCTTGGCTTCGAAGCCGGGATGCGCCACCAGGACATTGGGGTAGAGCGCCAGCACCGCCAGCGGCGTGAAGGCGGTGGCCGTGTCGTAGGGCAGCTTGGGAAAGAGGGCAGGGTTCACGGCGTAGGAGGAAGCGTCCAGCAGCAGGGTGCTGCCATCAGGCGCGGAGCGGGCCACGTGCTGCGCGGCCAGCGTGCCGCTGGCGCCCGGTCGGTTTTCCACGACCACGGGCTGGCCCAGGGCCTCCGATAGGCGCGGCGCGATCAGCCGCGCCATCAGGTCGGCGCCGCCGCCGGCCGGGTAGCTGACCACCAAGCTGATGGGCTTGCCACCAGCGATGCTGGCGCGGGCTTGTAGGCCGGGCAGGGCGATGCAGGCGGTTGCGCCTTGGAGCAGGCGGCGGCGGGACAGGGATGGCAGGGCCATGGGATCTCCTTCAGGTGATGGACACGGTGTAGTGAAACGCGTGGGCGTCGCCGCGTGTGACGCGGTGCTCCACGCAGCGGCCCGCCAGGTCAAAGGCCTGGCGGATGACTTTGGCGCAAGGATGGCCCGCACTCAGACCCAGCTGTCGGGCGTCGGCCGCAATGAGTCGGTCAAAGCCGATGTCCTCCACGGCGCGGTGCACATGCACCCCGCAGCGTTCGGCGTACAGCGGGTAGAGCAGGTCGCTCCAGCCGCTGGGCTCACCTGCGGCCAGAGACTCGAAGAGGGGCAGCGGCAGCCAGATGTCTTCGAGCAGACAGGGCTCGCCCCCCAGGCTGCGCAAGCGACGCAGCTTGAGCGCTGCCTCGCCCGGTGCCAGGCCAAGCGCCCGTGCCGCTGCCGCCGGCAGCACCGACGTTTTGCGCGACAAGATGCGCGAATGGGGCACTTCGCCTGAGCGGTCGCCAAAGCGGAAGAATCGCATCATGCTGGCGCCCGCCAGACCCGCCCGCACAAAGGTGCCCCGACCATGCAAGCGCTCAATCAGGCCTTGATGTTCGAGCAGTTCGAGCGCGCGCCTGAGCGTGCCCAGCGCCACGCCGTGTTCTGAGGCCAGTGTCTGCTCCGAAGGCAGGGCCGAGCCCGGAGGCCATTCACCTGCAATCACCCGTGCGCGCAGCGCGCTGGCCAGGGCGCCATAGCGGCTCTGGCCAGGTTCGCGATCGGGCAGGGACATGACAGTCATGACATCTAGTCCTATAGATGACTCATGGTACGAGCCTGCTGATCGTGTGGTTCAGGGGTTAACCCTCGCGCCATGGCGGGGCCGGGCTTATTCCAGCGGCGGCAGGCCGTGGCGCAGGCGGGCGCGGGTGCAGCCGTCGCTGTAGGGCTCGAGTTCCCGGCAAGGGTTGGGGCGCCACTCGTAGATGCCGCAGGCCACGGCTTGGCCGAGCGTGCCCGTCAGGGCCGCGCAGCGGGTGGGTACATGGTCGGTGCCGCGCATGCGGCAGGTGGTGTCGGTCACTTCCACGGTGAGGCCCTCGGGGACGCTGCCGCCCTGGGTGTCGAGTTCGTGCACCGAGAAGTCCACACGAAAGCTCGCGCAGCAGGCCCCGCAGGTGGTGCAGGGGGAGTCGCTCACCGCGCGGCCCCGGCTTTGCTCAGAGCTTGCCGAGCAGCAGGTACTCCATGAGGGCCTTTTGCACGTGCATGCGGTTTTCGGCCTCGTCCCAGACCACGGACTGCGGGCCGTCAATCACCTCGGCCTCGACCTCCTCGCCACGGTGGGCGGGCAGGCAGTGCATGAAGAGGGCGTCGGGCTTGGCCATGGCCATCATCGGGGCATCGACGCACCAGTCGGCAAAGGCCTTTTTGCGGGCCTCGTTCTCAGCCTCGAAACCCATGCTGGTCCAGACGTCGGTGGTCACCAGGTCGGCGCCGGCGCAGGCCTCGTGGGGGTCGCTGAAGATTTTGTAGCTCTCGCTCGAGCGGATGCCGGCCACGTCCTGGTCGACCTCATAGCCGCGCGGCGTGCTCACGTGCACGGTAAATCCCAGCAGCTCGGCCGCCTGCAGCCAGGTGTTGGCCATGTTGTTGCCGTCGCCCACCCAGGCCACGGTCTTGCCACGGATGTCACCGCGGTGCTCGATGTAGGTGAAGATGTCCGCCAGGATCTGGCAGGGGTGGAACTCGTTGGTCAGACCGTTGATCACCGGCACACGCGAGTGGGTGGCAAAGCGCTCGATCTTGGTCTGCTCGTAGGTGCGGATCATCACCAGATCGACCATGCGGCTGATGACCTTGGCGCTGTCTTCAATCGGCTCGGCCCGGCCGAGCTGGCTGTCGCCCGTGGTCAGGTGCACCACCGATCCACCCAATTGGTACATGCCAGCCTCAAAGCTCACACGCGTGCGGGTCGAGGCCTTCTCGAAGATCATGGCCAAGGTGCGGTCCACCAGGGAATGGTGTTTCTCGTAGGCCTTGAACTTGCGTTTGATGAGCGCTGCGCGCTCGAACAGGTAACCGTATTCCTCGGCGCTGAAATCGCTGAACTGCAGGTAGTGGCGCAGCGTCTTGGGCCCCTTGCTCATAGCGCGCCTTTTTCCGAGAGCAACTGCTTGACCAGCGGCGCCAAGATGGTGACCACTTCGTCAGCTTCTGCTGTGCTCATTGTGAGCGGCGGCACCAGGCGGATGACGGTGTCGGCGGTCACGCTCAGCAGCAGTCCGGCGCTGGCCGCGCGCCCCATGAGCTCGCTGCAGGGCACGGTGAGTTCCACGCCCAGCATGAGGCCCTTGCCTCGAATCTCCTTCAAGCCCTTCAGGCCGCCCAGCTCTCGCTGCAGGGCCGAGCGCAGGTGCTCGCCCACCTTCACGGCGTTTTCCAGGAGTCCGTCTTCTTCCATGATGCGGATGGTCTCCACCCCTGCGCGCATGGCCAGCGGGTTGCCGCCAAAGGTGGTGCCGTGGTTACCCGGCTGGAAGATGCTGGCCGCTTTAGGGCCGGCCACCACTGCGCCGATGGGCACGCCCGAGCCCAGGCCCTTGGCCAGCGGCATGACGTCGGGCACGATCCCGGCCCACTGGTGTGCAAACCACTTGCCGGTGCGGCCCATGCCGCATTGCACCTCGTCGATCATCAGCAGCCAGTCGCGCTCGTTGCACAGTGCGCGCACCTGCTGGAGGTACTCGGCCTCCATGGGGTTGACGCCGCCTTCGCCCTGAATGGCCTCGAAGAAGACGGCCACCACATTTGGATTGCCTTCGGTGGCCTGTTTCAGTGCGGCCAGGTCATTGAGCGGCACCCGGATGAAACCTTCCACCAGCGGGCCGAAGCCGGCCTGCACCTTGGCGTTGCCGGTGGCGCTGAGCGTGGCGATGCTGCGCCCGTGGAAGGCCTTTTCATAGACCACCACCTCGGGCTTGTCGATGCCCTTGTCATGTCCGAACTTGCGCGCGAGCTTGAGCGCCGCCTCGTTGGCTTCCAGACCTGTGGAGCAGAAGAACACGTTCTCCATGCCGGACAGCGCCACCAGCTTGGCAGCCAGGGCCTCCTGCAGGGGGATGTGGTAGTAGTTGGAGCTGTGGATCAGCTTGCCGATCTGGTCGCACAGGGCGGGCACGAGTTTCGGGTGTGCGTGACCCAGGGTATTGACGGCGATGCCGCCGAGCGCGTCCAGGTAGGACTTGCCATCGACGTCCCAGACCCGGCAGCCCTGGCCGTGGGTCAGGGCGATCGGCAGGCGCCCGTAGGTGTTCATCACATGGGGCGACGACGGGGGCGTGCTGGATGCAGGGACAGCGCTCATGGGTTTTCAGCAAAGAACAAAAGAGCCGGCGAGCGCGCGCTGGAGGGCGTGCGAGCACCGGCTCGACTGGACAAAGGCAGCCTGGTGGCCGAGGGGATTTTCATTGTAGGGGCAGCGCTGCGCCCGTCCCTTTTTGGGGGGCCTGCGGGGGTTCTGGATGGGCTTTAAGTCTTCTATAAGATATAATTCTCTGGCGATGCAGCAGGCACCCTATCCTGGTGCTGTGCGATGCCATCCCAGCGACACCTCCACCCATGGTTTCCCCCAGCGCCAAAGAAGTCTTCATCCAGGGCCTCACCCAGGACGGCAAGACCTTCAGGCCCAGCGACTGGGCCGACCGCCTGGCCGGTGTGATGAGCCAATTCCGCCCCGGCGGCCCCCAGCCGGGCAGCCACCTGAGCTACTCCCCCTGGTGCGTGCCCACCGTGATCAACGACGTCAAATGCGTGGTGGTCCACAGGGATCTGCGCGATGCCGAGCCCATGGCCTGGGACTTCGTGATGAACTTCGCGCGCGACAACAATCTGCAGGTGGCCGAGGCCTGCCTGCTCCCCGATCTGCCTAGGGCCCGGGCCTGAGGCCCTGGCTGCGGTCTGCTCCTAGGGTCACCCTGGGAATGCTCAATCAACGCTCAATCAACGCCCAATAAAAAACCGCCCGGAGGCGGTTTTTCTTCTTTGCTGCAGCGCACCCGTTTGAACGGCGGAGGGGGTTCCCTCCGTGCGGGGTCTTGCGACCTGCTTTAAGCGGCCAGGGCGAGCGCCTTGACCTTGGCCGACAGGCGGCTCTTGTCGCGCGCGGCCTTGTTCTTGTGGAAGATGCCCTTGTCGGCGATGCTGTCCACAATGCTCTGGGCCTTGGCGAAAAGTTCGCTGGCCTTGGTTTTGTCACCTGCAGCGACAGCCTTCTCGACGTTCTTCACTGCGGTGCGGTATTTGGAGCGCAGCGAGGTGTTCGCGGCGTTGATTTTGACGTCCTGACGGACGCGCTTGCGACCCGACGCCAGGCGCGGGTTCTTCTTTTTTGGTTTGCCACCAGTGGCCATGATGATTCCTTTGAGTGTCTAGGGATGTTGCAGCAAAGCCCGCCATTATAGGGTCAGGCGGAGGCAGGCGGCTCCTGGGGGGCTGAAGTCGTCCGCACAAGCTTGCCACGCCTACACTTGAGCCGTGTCCCTGATCAAGTCCGCCTCCACCGTCTCGCTGCTAACTCTGGCCTCGCGCATCACGGGCTTGGCCCGTGAGTTGCTGATCGCCTCCACCTTCGGTGCCAGCGCCCTCACGGACGCCTTCAACGTCGCTTTTCGCATTCCCAATCTGTTGCGGCGCTTGTTTGCCGAGGGCGCCTTCAGCCAGGCTTTTGTGCCGGTTTTGGCCGCCTCCAAGGCCCAGGAGGGCGAGGAAGCCACCAAGCAGCTGATTGACCGAGTGGCCACCGTGTTGGTCTGGGCCCTGCTGCTGACCTGCGTGCTGGGCGTGGCCGCTGCGCCGGTGCTGGTGTGGCTCATGGCCAGCGGCCTGAACCAGTCGCCGCGCGGCTTCGAGGCGGCCGTGTTCATGACGCGCTGGATGTTCCCCTACATCGGCTTCATGTCCCTGGTCGCGCTCTCGGCCGGCATCCTGAACACCTGGAAGCGCTTTGCCGTGCCGGCGGCCACCCCCGTTTTGCTGAATGTGGCCATGATCGGCGCCGCCTGGCTGGGTGCGCCGTGGTTTGAAGCGCAGGGCATCGAGCCCATCTATGCCCTGGCGGCCGGGGTCATGGTGGGCGGCCTGCTGCAGCTGGGCGTGCAGATTCCGGCTCTCCACCGCCTGGGCCTGCTGCCCCGGGTGGGCCTGGCGCCCACGCACCTGCGTCAGGCCTGGGCCGATCCGGGCACCCGGCGCATTGCCGCGCTCATGCTGCCGGCGCTCCTGGGGGTGAGCGTGGCGCAGGTTTCCTTGCTGATCAACACGCAAATCGCCTCGCATCTGCAGGCTGGCAGCGTCAGCTGGCTGAGCTACGCCGACCGCCTGATGGAATTTCCCACGGCTTTATTGGGCGTGGCCCTGGGCGTGGTGCTGATGCCGCAGCTGGCGGGGGCGCGCGCCGCCGGCCAGCCTGAGAAGTTCTCCGCCATGCTGGACTGGGGTCTGCGCCTGGTGGTCGCCTTGGGCTTGCCCAGCGCGGTGGCTCTCCTCTTGTTCGCCCAGCCCCTGGTGGCCACGCTGTACCACTACGGCGCTTTCACCAGCCACGATGTGGCCATGACCACCCATGCCCTCATGGGCTATGGCCTGGGCCTGCTGGGCCTGGTGGCCATCAAGGTGCTGGCCCCGGGCTTTTATGCCAGCCAGGACATCCGCACCCCCGTGAAGATTGCCTTGGTCGTGCTCGTGGTCACGCAATTGCTCAACCTGCTCTTTGTGCCCCTCTTTGCCCATGCCGGGCTGGCTTTGTCCATCGGCGTAGGGGCGCTGGTCAATGCGCTCTGGCTGCTGGTGAGCCTGCGGCGTCGAGGCAGCTACCAGCCCATGCCGGGCTGGTGGCGCTTCTTGGGCCAGGTGCTGCTGGCCAGCGCGCTGTTGGCGGTGTTCTTGGCCGCGTGCGCCCAGGGTCTGGACTGGCCTGCGCTGCGCAGCCAGCCCTGGACGCGCATCGGGCTGCTGATGGCCATCCTGGCCGGTTCGGCCGCCCTCTACTTTGGCGTGCTGCGCCTGGCGGGCCTGAACTTCCGGCGCTTGCTCGGACGCTGAAGGCCCCGGGTACCAGCCCCTTGCACTCGCCACCCCGGCGACCGGCCTGAACTTGTGAGAAAGTAGGGGGCATGCAATTGAACTTCGACGTGCCCACGCCGCTGGAGTATTTCTCCAGCCTGGTGCAAAGCGATGAGCAGTTCCCTCTGCTGGAGGCTGCGGTCTGCCTGGCCCAGGACGAGTACCCCGACCTCGACGTCCAGCAGGTGCTGGGCGATGTGGACCAGCTCCTGGCCCGCCTCAAGCGGCGCCTGCCCTCCGATGCCTCGGCCCTGCAGCGCCTGAGGGCGCTGAACCAGTTTTTCTTTCGGGACCTGAACTTCAGCGGCAACCTCAACGACTACTACGACCCGGACAACAGTTACGTCAATGCGGTGCTCAAGACGCGCCGCGGCATCCCCATCACGCTGGCCGTGCTTTGGCTGGAACTGGCCCTGGGCCTGGGCCTGAATGCCCGCGGCGTGGCCTTCCCCGGGCACTTCATGCTGAAGGTGAACCTGCCCAAGGGGCAGGTGGTGATCGATCCTTTCACGGGCCAGTCGCTCAGCCGTGAGGAGCTGTCCGAGCGGCTCGAGCCCTACCGCCAACGCAGCGGTCTGGTCGATGACTTCGAGGTCCCCATCGGGCTCTACCTGCAGGCGGCGGCGCCGCGCGAGATCATTGCGCGCATGCTGCGCAACCTCAAGGAAATCCACAAGTCGCAGGAAGACTGGGTGCGCCTGATTGCCGTGCTCGACCGCCTGCTGGTGGTGCAGCCCCAGGCCTGGGCCGAGTACCGCGAACGGGGGCTGGCCTGGGCCGAGCAGGGCCAACCCTTGCGTGCGCTGTCAGACCTGGAGACCTACCGCACCCACGCTGAAGACGCCCTCGACCTTGACCTCATCGGCCAGCGCATGGCCGAGCTCAGGCGCTTGCTGGGCTGAGCTGGGCTCGCTGCCCTGGCCGGCTGGCTCGGCCTGGAGGTGTACAGCCGTAAGGTTCCCGCACGGCATGTAAACGAAATTGACCCAAGCGCGCGGCAGGCTTTACCTTGGTTGCCCACTTTCGCATTCCCCCAGCGGGCTCAGCCGCTGCGAAAGGTCCAACCCACTAAGGAAAAGCCATGCATTGCCTCAAACGTTTGATTGCGTACGTCCTGATCGCCAGCACCGCCCTGATGGGCCTGCCCATCTCCGCCAGCGCAGCGATGGTCGGCACCGAGGAAGCGCTGAGCCCGGCGTCCGGCGTTGAGCGCGACAAGGTCAGCGCCTTTTTGCTGCGCGAGGACGTGCGTGCCGCCTTGCAGGCCCGGGGCGTGAACCCCGAGGCAGCGGTCGAGCGCGTCCAGGCCTTGAGCAACGAGGAGGTGGCCCAACTGGCCCAGCAGATTGACCAGGCCCCCGCCGCCGGTGTGGACGTGCTGGGTTTTTTCCTGGTGCTCTTCGTGGTGCTGCTCATCACCGATGCGCTGGGCATGACCAAGGTCTTCCCCTTCACCCGGACCATGCGCTGAGCGGTGGGGCGGGCCTTCTTTCCTCCGGGCCTGGGGCTTGCCCGGGCCCTTAGCTTTGCCTTGTGTGCGCTGCTGACCGGCTGCGCCACGCCACAGCTTTCCGGGCTGCTGCAGCAAGTCCCCACTGACCTGCCGCCCTCCGCACAGGTGCTTGAGGTGCCCTTCTTTCCCAGAGAGGACTACCAATGCGGCCCCGCCTCGCTGGCCATGGTGGCGCAGTTTGCGGGCGTGCCGGTCACGCCCGAGGAACTCAGGCCGCAGGTCTATCTGCCCGAGCGCCAGGGCTCGCTGCAGCTGGAGATGCTCGCCGCCACGCGGCGCCAGGCCCTGGTGGCCTGGACGCTGGCGCCGCAACTGCACGAGCTGCTCAAGCAGGTGGCAGACGGCCAGCCCGTGGTGGTGCTGCAGAACCTCTCGCTGCCCTGGGCTCCCCTGTGGCACTACGCGGTGGTGGTCGGCTACGAGCTGCCCACGCAAACCATTTGGCTGCATTCAGGCCTGAATGAGCGCATGGCCATGTCCTTGCGCACCTTCGAGCGCACCTGGGCCCGCGGCCGCCACTGGGCCATGCTGGCCCTGCCGCCGTCACGTTTGCCTGCGCACGCCCAGCCCTTGCCCTGGCTGCTGGCGGCGGCTGCGCTCGAGCGCGTTCACCCGGCGGCGGCCGGGCAGGCCTATGAGACGGCCGTGCAGGCCTGGCCCGAAGAGCCTGGCGGCTGGCTGGGCCTGGGCAATGCCCTGTATGCCCAGGGCCGGCTGGATGACGCGGGTCTGGCTTTCGAGGCGGCCACCGCCCTGGCGCCCGATTTCGCTGATGCCTGGAACAACCTGGCGCAGGTGCGCTTTGAGCAGATGCGCTGGGACGAGGCGGCCGAAGCCATTGAACAGGCCGTGCGCCTGGGCGGCCCGCGCCTGGCGCGCTACCGCAGCCTGCAGGAGCAGGTGCTCATGCGGCGTCCTGCGCCGGCCGGTTCGCCCTCCTGAACCAGGGTAAAGCCAAGGCAAAAAAAGAGCGCCGGCAGGCGCTCTTGTTCGGTGCAGATGGGGGCGTTCAGCGCACCAGCACGGCCTCGCCTTTGCCGCGCGGGGCGATGCGGCCGATCTCGTACACCTGCTCGCCGGCGGCGCGCAGCGTCTGGGCTGTGGCTGCGGCCTCGGCTGCCGACACCACCACCACCATGCCGATGCCGTTGTTGAAGGTGCGGTTCATTTCATGGTCGTTGATGGCGGCGGTCTGTTGCAGCCAGGCAAACAGTTCGGTCTGCGGCCAGCTGCCCTTGACCAGGTGCGCTGCCATGCCTTCGGGCAGCACGCGCGGAATGTTCTCCAGCAGGCCACCGCCCGTGATGTGGGCCAGCGCCTTGATGGGGTGCTGGGCCAGGGCGCCCAGAACGCTTTTCACGTACAGGCGCGTGGGCGCCATCACGGCTTGCTTGAAGGGCTGGCCATCGAGCGTGGCTGGCAACTGGGTGCCGGCGCGCTCGATGCACTTGCGCACCAGTGAAAAACCGTTGGAGTGCACGCCGCTGGAGGCCAGGCCCAGCACCACGTCGCCGGCGGCCACGCTCTGGCCGGTGAGGATCTTGCTTTTTTCCACCGCGCCCACGGCAAAGCCGGCGAGGTCGTATTCGCCAGCCGGGTACATGCCGGGCATTTCGGCGGTTTCACCGCCAATCAGGGCGCAGCCCGAGAGCTCGCAGCCCCGGGCAATGCCACCCACCACGGCGGCGGCGGTGTCCACGTCCAGCTTGCCGCAGGCGAAGTAGTCCAAGAAGAACAGCGGCTCGGCGCCCTGCACCAGCACGTCGTTGACGCTCATGGCCACCAGGTCGATGCCCACGGTGTCGTGCATCTGCCATTCAAACGCCAGCTTGAGCTTGGTGCCCACGCCGTCGGTGCCAGAAACCAGCACCGGCTCTTTGTATCGCTTGGGCACCTCGAAGAGCGCGCCAAAGCCCCCGATGCCGGCCAGCACGCCTTCGCGCATGGTCTTTTTGGCCAGGGGCTTGATGCGCTCGACCAGGGCGTCGCCTGCGTCAATGTCAACGCCGGCGTCTTTGTACGAAAGGGGGGTGGTGCTCATGGGGTCGGATGGGGTGGCGCCAGGAGAGGGCGCCCAGGTGGCAGACAAAGCCCGCCCGGGGCAGCAAAGGGCGAGCCGATAGAATCGAGACAAGATTCTAAGGGTTCACCCCTGTCGCTCCTTGACCACGTCCCCCTCCTTCCCCCCAATCGGCCCCTTTTCGCGGCAGGCATGAAGCAGATCGTCCTGGACATCGGCCTGGCCTCGGCCCCTTCGTTTTCCAATTTTTTCGCCGGCCCCAATGAGGCCGCGCTCAAACACCTGCAGCTGTGGGTAGGCAGCGTGCCGCGCAGCCCCGTGCCCACCTACCTCTGGGGCGAGGCCGGCAGCGGCAAGTCACACCTGCTGCAGGCCACGGCCCAGGCCTTGCGCGAGCAGGGCGCCCAGGTCGGTTGGATGGACGCCAGCCTGGCCGAGCCGCCGGCCTTTGATGAGCGCTGGGACGCGGTGCTCATGGACGACTGCCACCTCTATACCGCCGTGCAGCAGCATGCCGCCTTCAATTGGTTCGTCAATGCCCTGAGCCGCCAGGACGGTCGCCCTTGCGGTGTGCTGGCCTCGGGCAGCCTGCCGCCGGCCGACCTGAAACTGCGCGACGACCTGCGCTCGCGTCTGGGCTGGGGCCATGTGTTCCACCTGCAGGCGCTCACCGACGCCGAGCGCCGCGCCGTGCTGCGCCAGCAGTCCGATGCGCGCGGCGTGCTCCTGGGCGACGACGTAATGGACTACATCCTCAGCCGCTTTTCCCGCGACCTGGCCAGCCTCACCCAGCTGCTGGACCGCTTGGATGCGTATTCCCTGCAAACCCAGCGCGCCATCACCATCCCGCTGATCAAGTCCATGCTGGAGAGCGAATGACCAAGCCCCACCTGGCCCTCTTTGACCTGGACCACACCCTGCTACCGCTCGACTCCGATTACGAGTGGGGTGAGTTCACCATCCGCCTGGGCTGGTGCGATGCCACCGAGTTCAAGCGCCGCAACGCCGAGTACTTCGAGCATTACCGCGCCGGCACCCTGGACATTCATGACTACGTGCGCTTTGCCACCCAGGCCATCCGCGAGCAGGGCCCCGCCAAGGCCGAGGCCGCGCATGCGCAGTTCATGGCCCAAGTCATCCACCCGGCGCTCAAGCCCCAGGCGCTGGACCTGGTGCGCCAGCACCAGGGCGCAGGCCATGAGGTGCTTATCGTCACCGCCACCAACGACTTCGTCACCCGCCCGATCGCCGCGCGCTTTGGTGTGAGTGAACTCATCGCCGTTCAGCTGGAGCGCCTGGCCGATGGCCGCGTCACTGGCGAGATCGTGGGCACGCCCTCGGCCCGCCACGGCAAGGTCAAGCGCATGAACGAGTGGCTGGCCGCCCGCAGCCTGGACTGGGTCGATGTCGAGAGCACCTTCTATACCGACTCGATGAACGACCTGGCCCTTTTAGAAAAAGTCACGTACCCGGTGGCCACCAACCCCGACCCCAAACTGCGCGCCCTGGCGCAGGAGCGGGGCTGGCGCATCCTGGACCTGTTTCCCGAATCCCCATGATCAAGACACTCATCGATAAATTGCTGGGCAAGTCCGGCAGCACCGGCAGCCGCGGCTCCAAGTCGCCCTACGGCAAGCGCGTGGAGGTCGGCCAGGCCGAGCACGGCATCGACCGCTCGCTGGTGGACGACCGCGCCATCGACGTGGTGCACACCCTCAAGGACGCCGGCTTTGAGGCCTACATCGTGGGCGGCGCCGTGCGCGACCTGCTGGTGGGCCTGCGGCCCAAAGACTTCGACGTGGCCACCAACGCCACGCCCGAGCAGGTGAAGAACCTGTTTCGCCGCGCCTTCATCATCGGGCGGCGCTTTCGCATCGTGCATGTGATTTATGGCCGCGGCCGCGAGCATGAGGTGATCGAGGTCTCTACCTTCCGTGCCCACCTCGACAGCGCGCAGGCCGAGCAGGTTGGCGGCAATGAGCGCACCAGCAAGGGCGAACTCTCCGGTATGAAGCACGCGGTAGACGCCTCCGGTCGCGTGCTGCGCGACAACGTCTGGGGCTCCATGGAGCACGACGCGGCCCGCCGCGACTTCACCATCAACGCCATGTACTACGACCCCGAGACACAGATCGTGGTCGACTACCACCAGGGCATCCGCGACGTGAAAAAGCGCGTGCTGCGCATGATCGGCGACCCCGCCACCCGCTACCGTGAAGACCCGGTGCGCATCATCCGCGCCGTGCGCTTTGCCGCCAAGCTCAGCGGCCTGGGTTTCAAGCTTGAAGACAAAAGTGCCAGCCCCATCCGCCAGATGAAAGCCCTCCTGGCCGACGTGCCCCAGTCGCGCCTCTTTGACGAGATGCTCAAGCTGCTGCAGACCGGCCACGCCCTGGCCACCATCGAGCAGCTCAAGCAGATGGGTCTGGAAAAAGGCATCTACCCGCTGCTTGACGTGATCGTGGCCACCGCCGGCCAGCCCTTCCTGCGCCTGGCCCTGCAGGACACCGACCGCCGCGTGGGCGAGGGCAAGCCGGTGGCGCCCAGCTTCCTCTTGTCTTGTGTGCTCTGGCCCGACGTGCGCCAGGGCTGGGACAAGCGCTGCGGCAAGGGCGAGCATGTGATGCCGGCCTTGCATGACGCCATTGATGCCGCCTTTGATTCGCGCATTGGCGATGTCTCGGGCCGCGGCAAGCTGGGCACCGACATGCGCGAGATCTGGGTGATGCAGCCACGCTTTGAAAAGCGTGTTGGCAACGCACCCTTCACCCTGGTGGAGCAGCCGCGCTTTCGCGCCGGTTTCGATTTTCTGCGCCTGCGCGCGCAGACCGGCGAGGTCGATGTGGCCCTGGCCGAATGGTGGGAGCGCTTCTCCCTGGCCAGCGACGCCGACCGCCAGGACATGGTCGACGCCCTGCGCCATGAACAAGGCCAGCGCCCGGCCCGCACCCGCGTGCGCCGTAAGCCCGAGGCCGCCGAGGGCGAGGCTCTAGCAGATAACGCTGGGGAAGGTGCACCTTCTGAGGCAGCCACCGATGGGGATGGCCCGCGCAAGCGCCGGCGCCGCCGCAAGCCGCGCGGTGGCGGTACTGACAGCGCCCCGGCGGGCGACGCCGGTGGTCAGGGCTGAGGCGCCAGACCCAGGCCGCCGTGCGCCTGCTGAGGTGCGCGCTTTCGTCGGCCTGGGCGCCAACCTCGGCGATGCCCCGGCCACGCTGGCCTGGGCGCTGGAGGCGCTCCGTGCGTTACCCGCTACAAGCACCGTGCTGAGTTCCAGCCTCTACAAGACGGCCCCCGTGGACTGCCCACCGGGCAGCCCCGATTTCTTTAACGCGGTGGCCGAACTGCACACCGAGCTGACTGCCCCAGACCTGCTGCGCGCTCTGCAAGTCTTGGAAGCTCTTGCCGGACGCGAGCGGCCTTACCGCAACGCGCCGCGTACCTTGGACCTTGACTTGCTGCTTTATGGTGATGCGCGCATCGATTCACCGCAGCTGACCGTGCCGCACCCCCGCATGTATGAGCGTGCGTTTGTGTTGGAGCCCTTACGGGAACTAGCGCCCGCAATGGTGCAGACGCTTGCCCTTCCAGCCCTGACCGGGCAGGACGCGAAGCGGCTCAGGATTCAGGGCTAAGCGCAATGCCCGGCCGCAGGTTCAGCACCTTGCCGGTGCTGCCAATCACACCTCTTGGGTGATGACGCAACCGGCCAGGCCATTGATGGCTGCGTGGTTCATGGATCTCGCTCACTTACCCGGCGGATTGTTCTTAAGCCAGTCGAACATGATCGATCGTGCTTGTGGCTTCGCAAGGTATTGCTGCAGCGGGTGGTAGGTTTGAACGCCGTACTTGCCAGCGCCAAGCAATCCGGAAATTGCAGTTCCGCCTCCTATGGCCATCCATCCCCAAGGGCCTGCCGCAGATCCCGCTAATACGGATTGACCCGCACCAATCGCACCAACCGAACCACTGGCTACCAAGCTAGACAGGAACAGTTTGCCGTACGTCACCGGATCGCGCCAATCATTGACCTGTCCGAGGTAATTAGCCCCTGCGCCGATCACGCTTTGCTGCATGACGCTGCTGCTGACGGGTGAGCCCAGCGAGAAAAAGCTTAAGTTGTCATAGCTGCGGCCGTACAGAGCACCGGCTTGCAGCGCCTTGCGCGCATCCTCGTTGCCTGCGCTGTGCATGACGTTCTCTTCAGGCCCCAGAGATGCGACATGCAAAGCGCTTAGATTCCTCGAAACGAAAACTCACAATCACGCCAGTTTTGACGTTGTATTCGTAGAAGTAGTGGCATTGTGGAAATAGTTTGAGATTATTTGCATCAAACCTACCGTAGCGATAGCCCCGCTCCTTGTTGCCATTAATCAAGTCGGATTCTCCGAGGAATAAGTCAAACCTTTGATGATCAATGCAATACCAATAAGGACATCCGTATACGCTTTGTCCAATTAAATTTTGCTTATCTTCAATCCACATCTTGTGCCTCCCTTCAACGCTCATATCCAGCCCCGCAAGGGAATAACAAGCACATAGCAACGCTACAAGGCAATTGAGGGCAAGCCAGCGTCCGACGGATTTCAATATTTCAGTCATTTCTTTCCCTGCTCGGAATTGGCTGATGTCTGCGGCGTCGGGTTGGCAATGCGAATGACACTGGATGGCAAAAGCGGGCTCGTCCCAGTTGTCGGCTGCTTCAGCTGCGTCAACCAATAAATGTTTGGATTATTCAGCGCTGCGGGTATGGACACTATGGCGGCTGGCAGCATCGTCGGCACGTTCCAGAGTGTGAAGTTCAACTCTCGATTGGCGTTAAAGATGTAGTCAGCAGACCTGCAGTGGCGTTGACAAACGGAATCTGGTTAAGCGTGCGACTCAATGTCCCGCCCTGTGAGAGCCATGAGCCTGGCTTTTTCAAGCTGATGATATTTATGCCTTGGTCTGTTAGGAGTTACTAACCGTAGGTTTCGTGCTTTTCACAATACAACTGCGCAAGCAAAAGGTTCCGATTCTTCATACCTGTAACGAATAATTATTCCTGATTTGTTTTCGTATTCGAAAAAAAAACGGCACTTAGGATATTTCCTATAAGGCATGTAATAAGCAGCCTCTTTATTCCCATTGCTCAGAATGCTATCACCTTGAAATAGTGAGTCTCCTCTATACCTCAAACACCTTCCATTGCCTTCACAATTAAAGACACTTTTGCCAACCTGCCTCTCCATTTCTATAAGCCAATGCTGGTGTCGTGTTTTAGGGTTTAGATTGGCACAGCCTGATGAAAGAAAGATGAAAATCAAAATTGAAATTTTCATTTCTCTTCCCCGGCGAATGCATTGGTCTTTAAGGTATTTGTGTTGATGCGAATAACACTTTGCATAGCCGGCACCTTGATTGAATTAAAATTTTTTGATTGCATCACCCATGAAATGTTTGGATTATTAAGAGTTGCTGGGATTGAAGCCGCGGCAGAAACAGGCATCGTCCAAACATTGTTAAAAGACGTTTGTTCCAGCCATTGGGCATTGAAGATATAGTCGTGCAATCCGGCCGTAGCATTAATGGTTGGAATCCGATTTAATGCACGACTTAACGTGCCGCCCTGTGAACCCCATGACCCAGGCTCGTTAAATCCAATCACGTTCATACCGCGATCAGCGACTTGCTGTTGCCCAAAATTTGGACCAACACGAATTGGCTCATAACTGGCATTGCCGGTAGATGTCCCATCTAATTTAGTACCATTTCTATTTTCCCCCGGCCCCGCATTAGCACCATAGCCAACTAGAGCCTGATAGGCTTCCCCTGCGCCACTTAGAACAGCAGCCGTCTTGGCACCTTGCTCGCACCCCACACCACTTACCGCACCGGCTGCACAACCTGCCGCCGTTTGTGCCGCAACTGCGCTGATGCCTTGCCCCGCAACGACCGTTCCCAAACCGGCACTGCCCATGGCAATCAAGATGTTCTTGATGCTCTCGCTGCTGCCCAAGGCCTGGAGCGTCTTGCCAATGTCCCCGCCGTTGTTGACCAGGGCCACCCCAGCTTGCACGGCCAGGGCGCTAAAGCCTGCGTTGAGCGCTGCGCCGGCCGCGGTGTAGGTGGTCACCGCCGCCGTGGTCGCGGTGGCGGCCGTGGTGCTGGCCAAGGCCGTGCCGCCCAAGGTGGTGGCCGTGCCCGTGGCCGTGGCGGTGGTGCTGCCCATCAACCCTGAACCCATACCACCGGTGTAGGCCGCGATGGCAATGCTCAAGAGCGCTGCCCCCGCGGGTGTGAGGCCTTGTTGGCTGTACTGCCACTGATCCTGGGCCAGCTGCAGCTGGCTCCAGTTGACCTTGGGGTTGGCCTGCAGGTCCTTTAGGTAGGAGAGGCCCGGCTGCTGGCTGAGCACTTGCATTTGTTCGGTACTGCTTTGCCCGGGTTTGAGGCCCAACTGGGCCGTCACCTCTACGGTGCTGGCCACCTTCAGCTGGCCGTTGACCTGCGTCTGCTGGGCCGTTTGCGTGGTGCTGCCCTGGCCCGACTGCTTTTGCCAGACGCCGGCGGCGGTGGTTTTCTCGGTATGGCGGGTTTCAGTGGTGTAGACGGCCGCGCCCAAAATCAGCTGCCCAGGCTGGCTGGTGTCTGCGCCCTGGCTGCGCACCACGTCCACCTTGGACGCTTTGAGCAAGGCACCTTGCACGTCTGTGACGCTGCCCACGCCCAGGCGGATGGCTTGGGTGGAGCTCAGCTGGGTGCCCAGGGCTTGGCTCTTGAGGCTCGCATCTTGGCTTTCGCTCTTGCCCACAGAAAAACCCATCCAACTGCTGCTGCGCAGGCTGTTGGTCTTGGCAATGTGTTCTTCATTGACCGCATACAGCGCGGTTTTATCTACCCCTTCGACCTGCACCAATTGCTGGCCTTGCAGCTGCGCGCCTTGGCTCGTGACGTTTTGGCCTAGTACTTGCAACTGAGCGCCGCTCAAATGGGTCACTTCAGCGGTCTTGTCAACCGTTTCGTGTTGGCTGACGGTCGTGGTCTTCTTGCCGTACCAGCTTCGGCTGGTGCTGCTGGTGGTGCGGTTGTACTGCTCGGTGTCTGTGTTAAAGCCCAGGGACACATTACCCTGGCTGATCAGCGCCACCTTGCCTGCGGCATTCACATCGGTGGCATTGACTTGAACTTCTCTTTGACCATACAGAACAACGTCCCCCAAGGCATTGAGTTGGCTCCGCTGTGTTTGCACGCTTTGCCTTACATCGCTCCCGGCCCGGCTGTGGCTTTGGCTTTGATCGCTGTCAATGGAAAGGCTGTTGTCTGCCCTTAAGGCGATGTCCTGTCCCTGAATGTTGACGCTTTGCAGGGCAATATATTGACCGGATTGAACCATCACATTTTGGCCTTTTAGACGTGCCTGCACCTCAGAGCTGTTTTGCGATGTGGCTTGCGAACTGTTGGTCAGCGCCATGCCAAAGAATCTTCTGACCGTGATCTGGTTTTCCGTCTGGCTTTCCTCGGCGCGTCCGGATTGCAGATTTACCGTCTGACCCGCACTGATTTGAAGATCCTGTCTTGCACTCAGTTGGACGGCTGTGCCAGTGATGTCTTTGCTTGCATTCAAGCTGACGTCGCCTTGGGCTGTGATTTGCGTGCCCACATCGCTGCTTTGGCTGCGGCTGCGGGTAGTGACTTGACGCGTTCCTGCGCCCGTGACCACGGTTTCTGAGCGGCCCGTGCTCAAAGCAGCTAGGTTGAGCTTGTTGCCCGCAGTCAGTTGGGTGTTGCCAGTTCCTGCGTTGCTGACCTGCGCGGCCGTGAGGTTGAGGTCGCGCCCGGCGTTGGCCAGCAGCACGCCTGCGGGGCCAGTGACGTAGAGCCCGGCCACGCGGTCGATACCGGTTTGGCTAAAGCGGTTGGCGCGTGTCTGGTTGGCGCTGCTTTGGGTGGTGGTGGTCAGGTTGATATCGCGCCCGGCCGACAGCAGGGCAGCGCTTTGCGCCTGTAACTGGCCGCCTACGTTGTTGATGTCTTCCTGGGCTTGCAGCACCAGGGTGTCGGCGCGCATGCGCCCGCCCAGGTTTTGGATGCTCTGGGCGTTGATCTGCACCAGGTTACGGCCGGCAATGGTGCCGCTGTTGGTGGCCTCGCCCGTGAGCTTGAGTTGCACGTCCTGGCCGGCCAGCAAGGCGCCTGAGCTTTCTAGATCACCCGGTTGCACGCGCACGTACACCTGGGGCACCAGCACGCTTTGCTTGGTGCCATTGGCCAGCGTGACTTCTTGGGCAACGAGCCACACCATGTCGGAGGTGAGCTGCGCGACCTGCGCAGACGTCAGGGAAATTCCTGGGCGCAGGTTCATCGCTTTGGCCTGCGTCAGGCCGGCATTCATGAGCGCCATGTATTGCGCGTCATCGCTGCGGTAGTCGCCCAGAAAGCGCTGGCCGGTGAGCGCCAGCACCTGCTCGCGCACGAGCTTTTGTTCATAAAAGCCGTCGCCCAGGCGCTTTTGCGTGGTGCTCGGGTCAAATTGCAGCTGCGCCGTCATGTGGTCGCTGCCCAGCCAGATCTTGTTGTTGGTGAACTGGGGGTCGGTTTCGATGAGGTACCTGGCCTGAGCCTCGGGTTGGATGTTGAAAAGGCTGGTGTTCGGCAGCTGGAGGCTGGGGGTGATGGTGCGCACAGGGGTCTGACGCGCGCTAATTTGTGCTGCGGTGCCTTGCGGTGTACTACTGGTTTGGGCAGATTCAGCCTGCCCTCCAGGCACCGTGCTCAAACTGACTGCCTGATTCGCGGCAGCAACTGACCCGCCAGCGAAACCGGCCTTGGCCTGAACGCTGGCCAGGGTGCTGGCCGTGGGGGCCGAGACAGTGGAGGCGCTAGCTGTGTTCTGTTCAAAGCGCGTCACGCTCAGGGTGGTGGTTTCCTGAACTGGGGCGGGTGTGTATTCCGTGGAACTGCTACCCGTGGAATCGGTGCCTTTTCGTTTCACACGCCAGTAGCTGGTGGCGGTACCTGTATCGGTGTTGGTCTTGATTCCTTGGGCCTGCACATTATTTAAGCTGGCCGCCTGTACGCTGAGTGTGCCGCCGGCCACGATCTGGCTTTTGTCGTTGAGCACGGTGTTGGCGATCAGGGTAATGCCGCCACCAGCCAAGATTTTTCCAGGCGCGCTTTGAGTGACCACGCTTTCGTTGACGATGCGTGTGTAATCGTATTGGGTCCACTGCTCGTAGTGGCCCTCAGGCGTGTTCAGGTGCAGCGATTCGTTGACAAAGGTGTAGACGCCCGGGTCTCCAGGCTTGTAACGCCGCGTGGCGCCAGCGCCCTGGTACTCGGTGATGCTGGCTTGGCTGGTTTGTCGTACCTCGCTTGCAAAGTGTTCGTTGGTGTTGCGGATGGTGTTGGCCTGAAGGTTCAGGTTTTGCGCAGCTTCGAGGGTGGCGCTTTGGTTGTTAATGACCTGCGCCGTGCCGCTGGTCCGCCAGTCCCCATCGAGTGCGCCGCCGATGGCCAGATCGTTTGCGCTGTAGATCAGGGCACCTTCGCGGTTGGTGAGGCTTTGCACGCCCAGGTCTACCCGCTCTCGGCCGGCGATGGTGGCTGCAGCAGTCACCCCAGCCAGGTTTTCCTCCTGGTTGAGGAGGGTGCTGGCCGCAATGGCCACGCGGTCGCCATAGAGGCGGCCGGTGCCCAGGTTGTTGAGGGTTGCTGCCTCAATGCGGCTGTCGGCCCCGTCGATGAGTCCCCGGTTGTTCAGGGTATTGGCAATGCGCAAGTGGGTGGTCTGGCCACTGAGGAGTTCGCCCGAGACCAGGTTGTTCAGGTTCTGCGCACTGACGCTGAGGTTTTTGCCGGCCTGCACCGAGATGGGGTTGGTGATCTGGCCTGTGGCGCTTAGGCTGAGATGGCCACCGGCTTGCAGAGTGCCGGCCAGGGTATGGTCGGCTTGCAGGCTCAGGCTGACATCGCCCATGGAGGCGATGGTCCCGGTACCGCTCAAGCTGCCGGTACTCACACTGACGCTTTGGTCGGCCACGATCTGCCCGGCCTGGTTGCTCACGCGCAGGGTAGGTGCGCTGGCCTGGGCTGAGCTGATAAGCAGGTTCCGACCGGCGCTGAGTTCGCCTTGGTCGTTGGTGAGCTGGCCATCGCTGTACACCCTGAGGTCTTGTACGGCGCGCACGGCGCCTTGGGTGTTGTGCAGGTTGTTGGCGGTGATGGCCACGGTATTGCCTTCCAGGCCCATGGCTTGGGGCACGCCGTCGCTGTGAAAGGAACGAGTGGCCGTGTTGTCCACACTGGCGGCCTCCAGGGTGAGGGATTGACCCACACGCACCAGGCCACGGGTATTGATCAGGCTGCCACTGCCGATATTCAGGTTGGCGTTCCTTACTGCCAGTAGTTGGCTGGCGGTGTTATCAAGTCCAGTGGCGTGCAGTGTCAGATCACTGCCGCTGTAGATCTGACTGCTCTGGTTATGGTTGGCGGCATTGTTGACCAAGCCAGTGCTGGTGATGCTCAGCGAACTTTGGGCGCCGATGAGGCCGGCACGGTTGTCTAGAGCACCGCTGGTCAAGGTGGCATCGCGACCCGCCACGATCTTGCCCTGGCTGTTGTGAAGGTTGTTAGCCGCACCTTGCGCGGTTAGGCGCAGGTCTTGAGCAGACTGGATCAGCCCCTGCCTGTTGTTGATGCCGTTCTGATGGGTGCCCAAGGCCATATCGCCTTGAGTGGAGATGAGTTGCCCCTGGCTGTTATCCCACCCGGCGACGCTGGCGCTCAGAGTCTGGGCGGCCACCAGACCTTGTGTGTTGTTGATATCGCCGGTGGCGGTGATGACAAGGCCCGCATTGCCACGTAACTTGCCACGGCTGTTGTCGGTGGCCTCTGTGCTCAGTGTGAAGGTGCCTGCGCCGGCGTGGTCGATCTGTCCGTCCATGTTGATCAGGCTGCCGCCGACCTCCAGCGCAAGGTCCTGCGCGTTGGCCAGGATGCGCCCTGCGCTGTTGTTGATGCTGCCAGCGGTCTGTATTTGGGCGGCTTGAGCACCCGTACCAGTTTGTGCGATCAATCCCTGGCTGTTGTCCACCTGACCGACTTGGATGCGCAACTGCTGGCCGCTGAGCTGGCCGCTGGTGTTGTCAAGTTTCTGGCTGGCTAGGTTGTTGGCAGTGACGGCCAAAAGGCCAGGCGTGCTGACTTGAGCGCCCTTGGTCAGGATGTCGCCGCTGCTGGCGATCAGGCTCACTTGGCCTGCAGTACTGCCTGTGGTGCTGTTGCTCAGGTCCAGGGTGCTGCTACTGAGGGTCACATTGCCTGTAGCCAACGCTTGACCTGCACTTTGTAGCGCACCTGTGGTGCTCACTGAAAGGGCGCCTGTGCCTGTGAGTTTGCCGTCTGCGGCCATTCCCGCAGCCAGTACGCTGTTGCCGGTCGCCGCCAGACTGGCTGCACCGATGTGCAGGTCCTGGGCCGCAGCGATGGTGCCGCTGTTGGTGAGGGTGCCACCGGTCGTGAGGATCTGACTGCCTGCGGCATACAACATGCCCGTGTTGTTCAGGCTGCTGGCGGATGTGTTGAGGTCTTGGTCGGCAGTGATCTCGCCGCTGTTATTCAGAGTGCCGCTTTGGAGGGTCATTGTCCCCACGCTCACGATCCGTGCGCCATCGACCACAGCAGCCTGGCTGTTGCTCTGGCTCGTGTTGAGCAGCTGGCCCTGGCTGGTGAGGCTGAAAGTGCCGCTGCCGGCATGCAGCAGTTGCCCGGCGGTGTTATCGACGCTTTGCGCGCTGATGCTGAGTTTGTGGGCGCTGGTCTGGATGAGGCCGGCACTGTTGTTGAGGGAGCCTTGAAGATCAATGGTTTGGTCGGTCGTCCCGGTTTGCACGATCTGCCCGGCCACGTTGCTCAGACTGTGGGCGTTGATGGCTAGAGTGCCTGCCTGTATCTTGGCGCCATCCGTCGTGAGGCGTTGCGGGGTGTGCACTCGCAGTTGCTCGGTCGCCTGCAACTGGCTTCCTGCGGCGTGAATCTCTCCCAGACTGGCTTGCAGATGCAGGTTGGTCGCTTGCTGGATGGAGTGCGACACATCCAGGCTCGTGCCTTGCAGGCTCAAGGTACCGGTGGCCAGGACCTGGCCAGACATTTGGATCGGCCCGGCTGCTTGGGCCGTGACATCTTGCTGACCTGTGAGGTGGCCGTCAGCTTGGAGGCCTGCCGCCCAGACGGCGCCCTTGCTGGCTTGGATGTGCGCAGCGCTGCCATCTGTATGGGCGCCGGTGGCCTGCAGGGTGAGATGCCCCAGAGCGGCTGTAGTGCCGCTGTGCGACTGGCTAGTCTGGGAACTGAACTGGACGCTCTGGTTGCTGTAGACCCTGCCGCTTTGGGTCAAGGCGCCGCGGCTTTGAATCTGGATGTCACCGCCCGTGGCCTGTAAGAGACCGCTGTTGGAGAGCCAACCCTCTTGTGTGAGCGTCAGTGCACCGCTGCTGGCTTGTACCGCTCCCGCATTCCTCACGCCCAACCCGGCTTCAGTGCCAATGAGCATGATTTTGCCGGCGTACATCCCCCCGAGCTGGCCTACATCGATGGCGTAGGCGGGCGGGCTTCCTGTGGCATTGATCGATTGGGTTTGGACGCTTGCGTCGCTCTCCAGATTGCGGGCGTCCACCTCATTGGCTCCGGTGACCACCTGTAATCGGCTGGCCCATAGACCGGCGTTGACTTGCACTGCACGGCTGAGGATGGCGGTGTAGTCGGCGGAGCGTGTATCCAGACCCTGGCCCTCTATGTGGATGCTGCCGCGCTGCACACGAAAGCTCTCGAGGTTGCCGTTGTTCAGGACGGGGGTGCCTGTTGTGAGGGTCACGCCAGCGGCGTTGATGAATCCACCGCCATTGATGGAGATACCCGACGGGTTGGCAATGATGACGTTCGCGCGCTGGCCGGCCACCTCCACATAGCCTTGCAGGTAGCTGGGGTTGCTGGAATTGACTTCATTGAGGATCACCCGGGCACTGCCTGTGGCCAGCCAAGGATTTCCTGATATCCATCCGCCGAGTTGGGTTTGCGCGTTGGTGCGGCTGTTGTTGAGGATGACCCCGCGTTGACCGACATCGAACTGGCTGTAGCTGTTGCGGCTGACGCCACCGGCGCTGGGTGCGCGGATGTCCACTTGCACCACGCCGTTACCGGTATTGAAAACATTGGGCCGCTGAGTGGCCGGTCCTGTGGGATCGGCAATGACGGTGGTGGCCACTGTTTGCGCCTGTGCACCGGCTCCCAGTAGCCCGTTGGCCATACTGACTGCGCTGACAAGCAGGCTCGGCCCAAACAGCTTGTACGCCATCCTCTCGCACCTGAATGATCGGCGTGTACGCATGCCCGTGCGTGTACCGCTGCCGGCACACTCTCCACTGCCTGCCTTGCCATGTGCGCTGGCTGTCTCGGCCACTGCCATCAGGCTGCCGCGGGTTTCGTTGAAGACGAGGCGGTGGCTTTGCTTGTTCATGGCAAGTGAACTCCAGTTAATTGCTGATTCATGCAAGATGGCAATGGGCGACTGGCCCAAAAATCTGCTTCTTGTGCTTTTGAGATCGAGCGACCCCTGAAATAAAGCACCTTCAGGCCCGTTTGATCACCTCGGTGATACAGCCCCCTGAAACTGGGGCAGACATGAAGCCTTCGCACCGCATTGGCCATGGCTGTTACTTGGCCAAAAGGCACCACCCAATCCAGAATCCAGGGCCTGTCACCACTAAGCCAATCGCCGGGTTGCAAGGTTCTGTCGAGTGTTTGCAGGTAGCGTTGTTCAACGTCTTGGCTGAAGTAGGCCCAGGTCACGAGACCTGCAGGCTGTTGCTGGTCAGTGTTTTGCAGCGCCAAAACAAATTGCCCTGTCTTGATCGCAGGCAAGAGCAGGCGTTCAAGCTCCCGTATGGGGCACGGTTGGTGCGTGGGTGAATGCATCCACAGCCAGACCATGGCACCGAAGAGCTCGGCTTCGCTCTTGGCTGTGGGTCTGATGCTTGGCGCGATCAAGATGAGGTCTGAGGTGTCCATGCGGTTATCGGCGCTTTTGCGGCAATCACAGGCTGATGGACAGGCTGAAACCTGTGGTGGTGGCAGAAGTCTTGAAGCGCTCAGGCTTGCTCAGCGGCTGTCCTACAAAGACCTCATACTGCACACGGCCCCATCGTCCTATGGGGCCCAGTTGGCCGCGCAAGCCCAGTACGCCACCGGTGAGGCTTTGCCCCACGAGTTGTGCAGCACTGGGCCCTGCCACTTGCCCAGTGTCCAGACCCACATAGCCCTGGATCTGTGGCGCCAAGCCAGTGGAGATTTCGTTGCGCAGCAGCCAACCACGCTCGGCGCTGAGAACGGACAGTCCGTCAAAGCCTCGCACCGTGAAGCGTCCGCCTATGGCCAGGCGGTCCTGGGGGGTCAGGGGGGTCCTGTTGTACTGTCCTCGCCAGGAGCCGCTGTACGCCCACCGCTGCCCCAACCACGAAAATGGTTGCTGCACCATGGCATCCACAAGCCACAGGCGCATGCGAGAGGTGCCCTCGCCATAGGCCTCCTCCGGTGCAGGTAAGGCGCCCCAGGCGCCGGTGCCAACCCGATAGCCCAAGTTGGTTTCCCAGATACCTTGTGCATACGCCCTTCGGTGCCCCAGCCCCCATTCCATACCGCTGACGATGCGCCGCTGCGGTGCGACTTCCTCGTCGTTGATGTAGTTGTTCGAGCGGCGCTGAAATCCCTTGAGGCTCAATGTGGTTTTGCCTGCACTGTCGCGTTGGACCACGCGCGAGACTTTGGCTTCGGTGGTGCTGCTGGTGCCGCTGTACATCTCCTGACCGTTGACCCCAGCCACGGCTTGGTGGTACTGGCTTTGACTGGCCGTGAAGGACAGCAGGCTGTAACCCCAGGGTACGGAGTAGTGCATCGTCCGGCCCCGGGTGCCTCGGGGGCCAGCCTGCCCACCGCCCAGATCACCATGCCAGGTCACGTAAAACAGATCGCTCAGGGTCCACCAGTTGTCCAAACTGAAGGTGAACGAACCTTGGTAAAGGCCGATGGCGCGTGAACCGCTGTCGTCAACGGTGGCATTGAGGCGAATCGGGCGTACTTGTTGGTGGCTGATGACCAGGTTGGAGAACCCGGGCTCGGCTGCGGGTTCAATGGCCAGGTCGGCTTCTGCGGTGGGCACCCGCTTGTAGTTCTCCAGTGCCTGTTCAATATCGCGCAGGTTGAGCACATCGCCTGCACGGATGGGCACCGTGTTCCAGCGACTACCCCTGTGCCCCGACCCCTCAGCCCACTTTATTTCGCTGATCCGCCCCGGCAGCAATTGCAGGACCAGGCGTCCGCTGGTCAGATCTTGTGCAGTGGCCAGCACGCGGCTGGTGACATAGCCTTTTGCAATCAAGGCATGTTGCAGACGGTCGATCACAGTCTGAATGCCTTGCGCTCCCAGGCAGCGGCCCAGCGCGGGATCCGGCTCGGGAAGTTGCGCGTGGCCATCCAGGTGGTCCAACAGCCAGTTCCATCTTGTGGGTTCCGGCTTGAGTTGCACCTCATCGATCTGGAAGCAGACTGCCTCAGACCCAATCAAGGCAGGAGATGAGAGCAACCCGCCTTGAAGGCGCACATCGGGTGTTCCGGTGGAGCGCCGCTGCCGGTCTTCTAAGGCTTCCCGCGCGCGCCGTTCTTGCTCCACCGAGCGTTGCTGCAGCTCAAGCTCGGAGTTCGTCTGCGCATGGACCGAGAGCGCGATAGCGCTACCGGCGATCCCAAGGCTGGCTCTCTGGTGATTCAGGCGGGGCGCCCATTGGCGCAGCGCCTTTGCAGCTGGCTGCACCCACGCAAGGACAGCGCAAGCTGCCTGGGCTGTGCCTTGCATCAAGGCGTCTAAGCCGGACGTCAGCGCGCCCTGGTTCAGACTGCTGATCTCTACAGCGAGGCGCGAAGGCTCCATTTGATGGAGCGCTTCGAGTGAATGCCACTGCATTGCTTAGAAAGGGCGTATTAATTAGATACAAAAAATTATTTATATGAACTACATAAATCAAAAGAGTTAATTTGCAAAGACTTGTGCTCGCGGTTGCCGGGAGCATTCCCCGCCGCGTGTGCATCATTGCTGTTTGTGGTTTTCCCGGTCGCCCCTGGCCACCCGCAAGGGAGGTGTCAGTGGCCTTTGAGTGCTAGGCAGGTGTTGTGACAGCTGCCGGGAGCCTGACTTTTCTTTGCGCGCTTATGGCGCCAGGCGCTCGCGAACCCACCGGCCGTCCTCAAGCCGGTACTTGAGCCGGTCATGCAGGCGGCTCTTGCGGCCTTGCCAGAACTCCCAGGCCTCGGGTTTCAAGCGGTAGCCGCCCCAATGAGGTGGGCGAGGCGGCTGCAGCAGGAACTGCGCGCCATACTTGGCGGCGTTGGCCACCAGCACGCTGCGGCCTGCAATCACCTCGCTCTGAGGGCTGGCCCAGGCGCCGATGCGTGAGTCCAGCGGGCGGCTGTGGAAGTAGGCGTCGCTTTCCTCGTCGGAGACTTTTTCCACCACGCCTTCGATGCGCACCACGCGCTCGAGCTCCACCCAGTGGAACTGCAGCGCTGCATAGGGGTTGCCCGCCAGCCCCTGGCCCTTGCGGCTGTGGTAATTGGTGTACCAGACGATGCCACGCTCATCCAGGCCCTTGATGAGCACCACCCGCGTGGAGGGGCGCAGCTGGCTGTCCACGGTGGCCAGAGTCATGGCGTTGGGCTCGGGCACTTGGGCTGCGATGGCCTCCTCCAGCCACTGCCTGAACTGCTGCAAGGGGTCGGCCTTCGAAGCCTCCTCGCTCAGTTCGGCGCGCTCGTAACTTTTGCGCAGGTCGGCGATCGATGGCAGCAAGGAGGTCATGGAGGCAGTATAAGGACGGGTCTTTTGTCCGATGAGCGCCATGTCTTCTTTCACCCCCCTGCCCACTGTCCTGGTGCTGGCCGCCGGCCGCAGCGAGCGCTTTCGCGCAGCCAGCGGCGGCCTGCACAAGCTCGACGCGCTGCTGGGCGATCAGCCCGTGCTGGCGCACGTGCTGCAGGCCGTGGCGGACAGTGGTCTGCCCCACCACGTGGTGCGGCCTCAGGGTGCGGCCACGGCGGGCATGGGCGATTCGATCGCCGCCGGCGTGCGCGCCACGCCCTCGGCAGCCGGCTGGCTGATCCTGCCGGCTGATCTGCCCCTGGTGCGCGCTGACACCCTGCGCCGCCTGGCCGAGGCGCCTGCGTGCCCGGTGCTGGCGCCCAGCTTTGAAGGCCGGCGCGGCCACCCCGTGCGCTTTGCGGCGACGCTGGGGGGTGAACTGATGGCTCTGCATGGCGACCGGGGCGCGGCCTCTATCGTGCGGGCCCAGGAAGCCCAAGGCGGCCTGCAGCTGCTGCCGGTGGACGATGAAGGCACCGTGCTCGACGTGGACACCCCCGAGGCGCTGGCTGCCGCGCAGGTCCTGTGGCGCGCGCGCCGCAGCGCCTAGGCCAGGCTCAGCACTTCGCGCAATTCACGGTCGTGGATGCCGACCTGCCGCAGGCACTCGTAGGTCTGGCGCGCGTAGTCCAGGGTGGAGCCGTAGCGCCCGCGTGAATGCCGCAGGATGTGGCGCAGCTGCTCGTGCTGCAGCGGCCCGGTGAAGTTCGGGCTGCGGCGCGAGAGCGTAAAAGCCAGGGCCTGCACCGGCCCTTGTTCGGTGCGGCAGGGCAGCCATTTGGGGTCGTACACACCGGTGGGCATCTCGCGCTCCCACAGCCGCTCCAGCACCTCGTGCCCCTGCGCGCGGGGGATGCGGTAGACCGCGCCTCGGCAGCTGCCGCCCGACAGGAGCGCGAACACCAGGCCCGGGCAGTCGGGCGTGCCGCGGTTGACGCGGCTCCACATCTTCAGCGCCCGGTGGTAGCCATGCACCTGGGCCCAGCGGTGTTCCGTGAACTCGAATTCAGGCCGCCAGATCAGCGAGGCGTAGCCAAACACCCACAGGTCCTGCTGCCCACCCCACTGCTGGCGCGTGTGTGCCAGCAGCACAGCCGGATCGCGCAGCACCAGGGGATGGTTCAGGTTCGTGTTCACGCCGCAAACTCTACCGTGGCCGGCGATGCTCGGCCAGGGGATTTTTCGTAAGCAAACGCGCTGGCATGCCGTGCCGGCCGCGCCGGCTTACGATGTGCCATTGCTCCACGCCTCCAGCCCATGCACCCCACCGTCGAACGTGTCACCCAACGCATTGCGTTGCGCAGTGCCGCCCGCCGCACTGTTTACCTTGAGCGTCTGGAGCGGCTCAGGGGCCGGCCACCGGGCAGCCAGCGCCTGGGCTGCGCCAACGTGGCGCATGCCGTGGCCGGGCTGCCGGTGGATGACCGCCTGAAGGTGGTCACGCAGAAGGCGCCCAACATCGCCATCGTCAACGCCTACAACGACATGCTGTCGGCGCATGAGCCCCTGGGGCGCTTTCCCGACATCATCAAGGCCGAGGCCCGCGCGCGCGGCGCCAATGCGCAGGTGGCCGGCGGTGTGCCCGCCATGTGCGACGGCATCACGCAGGGCACGCCCGGCATGGAGCTGAGCCTCTTTAGCCGCGATGTGATCGCCATGGCCACCGCCGTTTCGCTCTCGCACGATGTGTTCGAGGCCGCGCTCATGCTGGGCGTGTGCGACAAGATCGTGCCGGGCCTGCTGATCGGCGCCCTGCATTTCGGTCACCTGCCCACCGTTTTTGTGCCCGCCGGGCCCATGCCCTCGGGCCTGCCCAACAAAGACAAGGCCGCCCTGCGCGAGAAGGCCGCCCAGGGCCTGATTGGCCGCGAGGAACTGCTGGCCGCTGAAATGCAGTCCTACCATGCCAGCGGCACTTGCACCTTCTACGGCACGGCCAACAGCAACCAGATGCTCATGGAGGCCATGGGCCTGCATGTGCCGGGCACGGCCTTCATCCCGCCCGGCAGCGGCCTGCGCGAGGCGCTCACGCGCGAGGCCGTGCGCACGGTGCTGGGCGACTGCCCACCGATCGGCCGGCTGGTGGACGAGCGCGCCATCGTCAACGCCATGGTGGCGCTCTTGGCCACCGGTGGCTCGACCAACCACCTCATCCACTGGGTGGCCGTGGCGCGTGCGGCCGGTCTGGTGATTGACTGGAACGATTTTTCCGAGCTCTCCGCCGTCACTCCCTTGCTGGCCCATGTCTACCCCAACGGCCAGGCCGACGTGAACGAGTTTCAGGCGCTGGGCGGGCCAGGCTTCATCATCCGGGAGCTGCTGGACGCCGGGCTCATGCACGCCGACGTGCTCACGGTGCGGCCGGAGGGCCTGCGCGCCTACACCCGCGTGCCCACCCTGCAGGGCGCCCAGCTGGTCTGGCAGGACACCGGCCCTTCGCGCGATGACACCGTCCTGCGCCCGGCGGCCGCGCCCTTCAGTGCGACCGGCGGCCTGAAGCTGCTGCAGGGGCGGCTCGGGCGCAGCGTGATCAAGGTCTCGGCGGTGCCGCCCGAGCGCTGGCGCGTGGAGGCACCGGCCAGGGTGTTCGATTCGCAGGAGGCGCTGCTGCAGGCCTTCCAGGCCGGCGAGCTGCAGCGCGACGTGGTGTGTGTGCTGCGCTGGCAGGGCCCCCAGGCCAATGGCATGCCCGAGCTGCACAAGCTCACGCCGCCCCTGTCGGTGCTGCAGGGCCAGGGCCACCAGGTGGCGCTGGTCACCGACGGCCGCATGAGCGGTGCCTCGGGCAAGGTGCCGGCGGCCATCCACGTCACGCCCGAGGCTGCCGTGGGCGGACCGCTGGCGCGGGTGCGCGATGGCGACCGCATCGTGCTCGACGCCCTGGCCGGCACGCTGGAGGTGCAGGTGCCCGAGGCCGAGTGGGCCGCCCGCACGCCAGCGACTGTGCCGCCCGAGCTGCATGAGGCCCATGCTGATGGCCTGGGGCGTGAGCTGTTCGCCGGCATGCGGCGCGGCGTACTCAGCGCCGAGGAAGGAGCGTGTACATGGCTGTGATGCCTGGCCTGACACCCCTGCAGGTGATGCAGGATGCGCCGGTCATTCCGGTCATCGTGCTGCACGAGCTGGCCCAGGCCGTGCCGCTGGCACAAGCCCTGGTGGCCGGCGGCATCCGCATGCTGGAGGTGACGCTGCGCACGCCGCAGGCCCTGGCTTGCATCGCTGCCATCGCCCGCGAGGTGCCTGAGGCGGTGGTGGGCGCCGGCACGCTTCGGTCAGCGGCCGATGTGCATGCGGTGCTGGAGGCCGGCGCCCGCTTTGCCGTGAGCCCGGGTTTCACACCCGCCCTGGGCCGGGCCTGCCGCAGCGCGGGCCTGCCGCTCTTGCCGGGCGTGGCCACGGGCAGCGACATCATGCTGGCTCTGGAGGAGGGCTACACCGAACTGAAGTTCTTCCCCGCTTTGCAGGCCGGCGGCGTGGCCATGCTCAAGGCCTGGTCTGGCCCCTTCTCCGATGTGCGTTTTTGCCCCACGGGCGGTGTGACAGCGGCCAACGCCGGCGAGTTTCTGGCGCTGCCCAACGTGGCCTGCGTGGGCGGCTCCTGGTTGGTGCCTCCAGAGGCCATGGCCAGCGGCGATTGGGGCCGCATCACGCAGGGGGCGCTTCAAGCCTGCCGCCTCCCCAGGAACCCCGTGCAGGTCTCGTAGGAGCCCAGTCCCTGGGCGATTCCCGTGGGGACTCAGCGCACTCCCGTGCCCCCGGTGTTGGCATCGGGCCGCTGGATCAGCTCGATCTTGTAGCCGTCGGGGTCGGTGACGAAGGCAATCACGGTGCTGCCCCCTTTGACGGGACCAGCCTCACGCGTCACGTTGCCACCGGCCGCCTTGATCTTCTCGCAGGCGGCGTAGGCGTCGGTCACGCCCAGGGCGATGTGGCCGAAGGCCGAGCCCATCTCGTACTGCTCCACGCCCCAGTTGTAGGTGAGCTCAATCTCGGCCTGCTCGGGGTTGGCGGCGTAGCCCAGGAAGGCCAGGCTGTACTTGTACTCCGGGTTCTCGGAGGTGCGCAGCAGCTTCATGCCGAGCACATGGGTGTAGAAGTCGATGGAGCGCTGCAGGTTGCCCACGCGCAGCATGGTGTGGAGGATTCGCATGGCCCGATTGTGCCTGCCGCCGGCAGCGCCTGAGGGGTCGCTCTGCTAGCATGGCCCACCGTGGCGTAGGGCTGTGCCGGCGCCGCTGAACCACTGCATTTGTCCCCATGAAACTCATCGATTCCATCGTGGCCGAGGCCGGCGCTATTGCCCAGCTGCGCCGCGACATCCATGCCCATCCGGAGCTGTGCTTTCAAGAGCTGCGCACGGCCGAGCTGGTGGCCAGCCAGCTCGAGCGCTGGGGTATCCCTGTGCACCGGGGTCTGGGCACCACGGGCGTGGTGGGCATCGTGCACGGCCGCGACGGCGGCGCCTGCGGCCGAGCTGTGGGCCTGCGCGCCGACATGGATGCGCTGCCCATGCAGGAGTTCAATACCTTCGCCCACGCCAGCCGCCATGCCGGCAAGATGCACGCCTGCGGCCATGACGGCCACACCGCCATGTTGCTGGCCGCGGCCCAGCACCTGGCCGGGCACCGCGACTTCGATGGCACGGTCTACCTCCTCTTCCAGCCGGCCGAAGAAGGTGGCGGTGGTGCGCGAGAGATGATCCGTGACGGCCTCTTCGAGCGCTTTCCCATGGAGGCTGTGTTCGGCATGCACAACTGGCCGGGCATGCCGGCCGGACATTTCGCCGTGAGCGCCGGGCCGGTGATGGCCTCGAGCAACGAGTTCAAGATCACCATCCGCGGCAAGGGCGGCCATGCGGCGCTGCCGCACACCAGCATCGACCCGGTGCCCGTGGCCTGCCAGATGGTGCAGGCCTTCCAGACCATCGTCACGCGCAACAAGAAGCCGGTGGACACAGCGGTGATCTCGGTCACCATGATCCACACCGGCGAAGCCACCAACGTGGTGCCCGACACCTGTGAAATTCAAGGTACGGTGCGCACCTTCACCACCGCCGTGCTCGACCTGATTGAGCAGCGCATGGCCGAGATCGCCCGCCACACGGCTGCGGCCTTCGGCGCGCAGTGTGATTTCGAGTTCGAGCGCAACTACCCGCCTACCGTTAACGCGGCCGCCGAGGCCGCCTTTGCCCGGCGCGTGATGCAGGACATCGTGGGCGAAGCCGCCGTCATCGAGCAAGAACCCACCATGGGCGCCGAGGATTTTGCGTACATGCTCCAGGCCAAGCCCGGTGCCTACTGCTTCATCGGCAACGGCGACGGCGTGCACCGCGAGATGGGCCACGGCGGTGGCCCCTGCACCCTGCACAACCCCAGCTACGACTTCAACGACGCGCTCATTCCACTGGGCGCCACGTACTGGGTGCACCTGGCTACGCGCTGGCTGCGCGAGCCGCGCTGAGCACCGTCAGCGCGGCAGGTCCCGCGCGCAGCGAAAGCCGATGTAGATGACCGCCGTGCCCTCGGGTTTGCTCTGGTAATGGCTGTCCTCCATGGGGCCTGAGCCATACCACCAGCTGCCGCCCCGGGTGCGCTTGTCTGAACCCGGGCCGCTGTCGACCCACTCCCACAGGTTGCCGCCCATGTCGAAGAGGCCATTGACCCCAGCGCGCGTGCTGCCGGCCAGGGCATGGCCCTTGCCTCGGCTGGTCTGGGCGTGGGCCACGGTCCGGCTGGGGCCGCAGTCGCCCAGGCAGTTTGCGCCCTGGGGGCTGTTGCCGGTGGGGTAGCGGTAGGTCTGCCCGCGCACGAAGCCGGCGGGGGGCTGGGCGCGCCGCTCGGTGTAGGCGGCCTCACCCCATTCGGCGTCGGTGGGCAGGCGCTTGCCCGCCCAGCGGCAAAAGGCCTGGGCCTCGGCGTAGCTCACGTGGGCGGCCGGCTCCTCGTCGGCACCAGCCTGGCCGTAGGGGGCGTGCCAGACCCAGCCGCGCCGCTGCTGCCAGCCACCTTCGAAGGTGCTGCCGCCGCCCGCGCGCTCGGCTTGCGTCACTGTGCCCGTGGCCTGCACGAAACGGCGGAACTGCCCGATGGTGACCTCGGTGCGGTCGATCTCGAAATGGCCGATGGCCTGCATCGGCGGAGAGGCCTGCGCTTCCAGGTGCAGCAGCATGGCGGCTGCCAGCGCAGATAAAAAGGTGGTCCAGGCGGTGGGCTTGTGCTTCATGCCGTGCAGCATGCCGCAAGCATGGATGCAGGGCAAACGGCTGCGCTCACCGCCCCGGCGCGCCTGGGGTCTTGCTGGGCCAGGGCATGGCGGTCCGGGCCCGCCGGCCAAGGCCTGCTTGGCTGCCCTGAAGGCGGGAACAGGGGGCCCTATGAGGGAGGTTAGGGGGGAGGATAGGGGGGAGGTTAGGGGGGAGGGTAGGGGGGAGGGCATCGGGTAAGTCCTCAATGGCAGGGCGAAGGCGGCAGGTCTACGATGGATTTACATAAGGTCACAGATGCCGAACAACCTGCACAGTCAGACCCTTCGCCACCTGGGTGAGGCCATCGTTGCGGGGCAATACCCGCGCGACAAGACCCTGCCCCCCGAGCCCGTGCTGTGCGTGCAACTGGGGGTGAGCCGCACGGTGCTGCGCGAGAGCGTCAAATCGCTGGTGGCCAAGGGCTTGCTGAGCACGGGTCCCAAGGTCGGCACCCGGGTGCTGGCCGAGGACCACTGGAACTGGCTGGACCCGGACGTGCTCACCTGGAAGTTCCGCATGGGCTTTTCCAGCGATTTCCTGCACAGCGTGTGTGAGCTGCGGCGCCTGGTCGAGCCCGCCTGCCTGCGCCTGGCGGCCCAGCGCGTGACACCCGAGCAGTTGACCGAGCTGCAGTCTGCGTTTTCCGGCATGCAGGCTGCGGTGGCCCAGGGCCTGGACGATCTGAGCGATGACTTGCGCTTTCACCACCTGCTGCTCAAGGCCGGGGGTAACCGCCTGGTGACCCAGATGAGCAAGTTGCTGCGGGCGCTGCTGCGTGCCGCGCATGAGCAACTCGGCCGCCGCCCGGCCGTGCCCAACAGCACGCTGCCCTGGCATGCGGCGGTGCTCCAGGCCCTGCAAGCCCGCGATCCCGATCGCGCCCAGCGCGCCATGGCCGAGTTGATCGATGCCGTCGAGGAGGATCTGGCCCGCTTCTTCAAGACGCGGCAAACCCTCGCCCACAATCTGCCGGCCTCTGCCTGAGCCGCTGCTTGCTGGTGCCGCCCGGTGGTGCCCGGTGGTGCCTGGTGGTGCCCCGCCCCCACAGACCACCTCGCCAGCCCGACCCCTACCCGACAATGGGCGTTTCACGAGCCCTTCAAGCCTGTACGCCATGACCGAATTCACCCGAGTTGTTCTGTTCACCGATGCCGATGGCCGCGCGCGCTTTCGCGAAGAGGCGATCCCCCTGGACCAGGGCACGCCCGCCTCGCGCCTGTCAGCCGTGTTTCCCAGCGCTGGCTACCAGCTGCGCATGAGCCCGGTGGGTTTTCGCAGCGCCTTCCACTGCACCGAAAAACCCCAGTGGGTGTTCATCCTGGGCGGGCAAATGGAAATTGGCTTGCAAGGCGGCGAGAGTCGCCTCTTCAAGGCTGGCGAGCACTTTTACTCGGCCGACGTGCTGCCTGCCGGGGCCACCTTCGATCCGGCCGTGCACGGCCACTGGAGCCGGCAGGTGGGTGAGGAGCCGCTGGTGACGGTGTTCGTCAAGGACGCCGGCTAAGTCAATTCACTGCACCCTGGCGATTCACAACACCACAGTGAGTGGCTGCGCCAGCAGCAGTTGTGCATGGCCCGACAAGTGGTTGTAGATGTCATAGACGCTGCCTGCATGGCTGGCCTGGCCTGCCTGGACCCAATCGCTGGGGTGCGCCAGCTCCACGCGGTCGCCGGCATCGCCGTCCACCAGCCACTGGTAGCGCGTCACCATGGCGTCGAGTCCGTTCCAGCCCTGGGTGCTGTTGAAGACGTTTTGGCTGCTCATGTCGATCACGTCCTGGAGCGTCAGGCCCTGGAGCGTGTAGTTGCCGACGCCGCTCAGGTCAATGCGCTCGATGCTGCTCAGGCGTGAGCTGCTTTTGGGGTATTGCAGTTTGCCCAGGGCGCTCAGGTCCAGCGTCATGCTCGCGCCTTCCAGGCACAGGGTGTCGACGCCTGTGCCGCCATCGGCGCGCGCCAGCAGGCCTGCGCTGAGGCCGCCCTCGAATAAGGCTTGCATATTGGAGACATTGAGCACCAGGGTGTCGTTGCCCGCACCGCCCAGCAGCACGTCGGCCCCGCCTCGGCCGAAGAGTACGTCGTCCCCCAGACCGCCTAAGGCGATCTCGTTGGCTGCGCTGCCGGTCCACTGGTCATTGCCATCGCTGCCTTGGTAGTCCAGAAGATGCGCTGCGCTGCCTTGCGCGCGGGTGATGTTTGACAACTCAATGGCTTCGGTGCCTGTTTGTCCAAACACCACGAAGCTGGGCCTTAAGGGCGTAGATTGGAGCCCCAGGTTGCGGTAAGCCGGTTGCGTTCCCATGATCAGATCGGCCAAGCCGTCTCCATTCACATCGCCGGCGGCGGAGATGTTGTAGTTGAAGTAGATGTTATTTGGATCAGCCAAAATGGCATAACCGCCTATGCCTTGACTGAACTTATCGAACCGCACGGGGGCGGTGTCTGTTTTGCCAAAAATCACAAAAGCCGCGTGGTGTGCGCTTGCAACCGTACACACCAGGTCGGCTAGGCCATCGCCATTCACATCGCCCGCACCCAAAACGCTGGCTACCTGGCTATCTGCGCCCTCGATCTTGAATCCACCGATGCCTTGGCTCAATGCCGCTATGTCCACCCCGGCACCATCGGCCTTACCGAACGCAATAAAAGTCGCGTTCTGGTCCCGCACCACCAGGTCGGCCAGGCCGTCGCCATTGATGTCGCCTGCCCCTGAGGCTGAGAACCCTAGAAAACCAAGCCTTTGGTCGCTGTAGATCCTGAAACCTCCCACCCCCAAGGCCACTTGGGCCAGATACACCGGCTCGTTGTTGCGCTTGCCAAACACCACGTAACACTGCCCTTTGTCGGACCCCCCCCAATATAGAAAGCCGATGATCAGGTCGTCCAGGCCATCGCCGTTGACATCTCCTGCAAGCGACATGGATATGTAGTTGTTGACATCGTCAATTTTCCCGTTGAGATCGTCGGCGTCCTGACGTAGGCCGTAGATCTCAAAGCCCCCCCGGCCCGCGCTAATGTCTGACAGGCTCACCGGCAGACCATCGGTCTTGCCATACACCACATACACCGGCCCCATCTTTGATTGATGGTTGGTAGAAATTAAAAGGTCAGCCAAACCATCGCCATTGATGTCTCCCGCACGGCCAATCCTCCTGACGGCCTCTTCTGTCAAAGTCACGGCGAACCCGCCCCTGCCGGCCTCGATCTCGCTGAGGTCTACTTCCGCGCCGTCGGTTTTTCCAAAGACCACGTAGTTCAGGTAGCCCCGGGCGCTGGGCGAACGGGTGGGCATGACCAGCATCACATCGTCCAAGCCATCGCCGTTCACATCGCCCACACCGGTGACGTACGCCGGAACAAATGATCCGAAGGCGGTGGGTGTGAGCGCAAAGCCGCCCCGCCCTTGGCTGAGCTCCTGCAGATTGATGGCCCCCCCGTCCTGCTTTCCAAAGACCACGTAAGCGGATGCGACAAATACCTCCTCTGTCCGAAAAATCATGGAGTCTTGAAAATAGGGGGCCACGATCAGGTCGTCCAGGCCATCTCCGTTGACATCGCCCGCACCTGACACGCCCCAGGTAATTAGATTGACTTCCTCGTAGAAGTAGTAGATATCTTTGATTTCGTCGAGGCTCATCCTTTCATTTAGCAAAGTTTGGACTGTCACACCCGCGGCAAACAGTTCAGAGGGCTCAAAAGGTTTTTGACCGGTTACCAAAAAGCCTTGGGCTGTGCGCGTTTGGCTAACGGTCAGGCTGTAGGCCGAGGCGGCCGACAGTTGGCCGGCGGCATTGGCGGTGTAGAGCTGGTAGCTGCCTTCCTCCAAGCCGTTCAGGCTCAGGCTGACCGAGCGGTTCGCCTCGGTGATGTCGATGGCGTTCCACAGGGCGTCGTCTGCGGCCAGAATGTCTTGTAGCTGGCTTACCTTGACCACGGCGCCCTCGCCCTGGGTCTTGACCAGATAGGCCACGCCTTTCTGGGTGCTTTGCACCAGTGCGCGGCCTTGCGTGGAAGCGGTGCCTGAGCTCAGAAAGGCCTGGGGCCCCTGGTGGCTGACTGTCAGAGGCAAGTTGGAGGTTGCCGACAGCTTGCCCGCCGTATCCACGGTGTAGAGCGTGTAAGTCCCCTCCTGCAAACCCTCCAGGCTCATGGCCTCGTAGCGCTTGGCGCGGCTCAGTGTCAGGCTGTTCCAGAGCGAATCCTCGGCCCCGAGGATGTCTGCCAGGCTGGCCGGCACCAAGGCGCCGGCCCCACCGGTTTTCACCAAATAAGCGGTGCCCGCTTCGGTGCTACTGACCAGTACTTGCTCTGCCTGGGTGGACAGGTCGTAGACCCAGCTTGCGCTGCGGCCTGAGGACGTTGGATCTGATGGTGACGGGGCGGGAGATGGCGACGGGGCGGGGGCCGTGCTGGGGACCTCTGCCTGGGAGCCCGTGTCAGTCCGCATGTCTTGGGCGGCCGCAGATTGCATCAGCGCTGCCGTGGTTGTGAAGACGTATCCGATGTAGGTCTCGATGCCGGCGGCGAGCTGCTTGAGGGCCTGGCTGAACCAGGTCGAGGACGCTGCACTGCTGGTGGTCGCTTCCGCGATGAGCCCTGCGCTGGCCTGTGACAGACCAGGGGTAAGAACGGTCTCGGCGGGAGGCGCGTGCCACGTTTCTGCGATGAATGACTCGGTGTGACTCGGCATTGGCGCGACCAGACTCTCGCCGATTGCGCCGTAGGTCTCTTCGGCGGGCACTGACTCACCATCGGCGTCGTCAAGGAGGGATAGACGAGGCCCTCTCTGGCTCTCTGGCCTGCGTGGTGGAGTGCGTTGGGGATCGCTTGCTTGATGGGGGTGTTGCTTGGCGTAGCCCTGCAAAGGAGTCATCGGGGACCAATTCATTTCCTGAAGAGGAAACAAGTTCGGCACCATGCCTGACTGTTCCCGACCCCCAGATAGAAAGACTGTCAGATTCTTAAATCTGAATTGATTCCGGAAATTAATAATCGTTTCAAACGTGCCTGGAGTGTCTTGTGTTTCGCTCTCTCTGAAAGCTCCCGCCAGAAACAGACGCAAAAAAGGGCACCGAGGTGCCCTTTATCTAGGATGAGCATTCAGCTCAGTAGCCGTAACCGCCGCCACCCGAGCGGCCGCCGCCGGAGCGGCCACCGCCAAAGCCGCCGCGGCTGCCACCACCGCCGCCACCACCACCCGAACGGCCGCCGCGGAAACCGCCGCGGTTGCTGGTGGGCAGGCCCGAAGAGGGAAAGCCCGAAGACAGGTGCGAGGCCGGCTGGGCCTCGTCGTCATGCGTGCGCTGCGGACGCGGCGCGTTGGCGTTCTGACGGGGCTGGCCCTGCGCCTGCTGGCGATGGGCTGGGTTGCCGCCCTGGCCGTTGCGCGGGCCGTGGGCCGGTCGTGCGGCGCCGTCACGCGGGCCTGCGCCCTGGCGGGCCGGCTGGCCCGTGCCTTGGCCGCTGCGAGACTGGCCCGAGCCTTGGCCGCCGCGACCACCCTGGCCGCCGCCTTGCCCACGCGGGGCCTGGCCGGTCTTGTTGGTGCGGATGCGGTCCATCATTTCGCTGCGTGCTGCCTTGGCGGCCGCTGCCATGACTTCGCGGCTGGGCGGCTTGCCCAGGCCGCCCCACAGCGTTTGGCGGCCCATGGCAATGGGCTCGGCCTTCTCGCCAGGCTCGGGCTCGAAGCCCGGGATCACGGCCTTCTCGATGGTTTGCTTGGTGAAGCGTTCGATGTCGGCCATGAAGCCTTCTTCATCGAGGCACACAAAGCTGATGGCCTCGCCGCTGTTGCCGGCGCGGCCCGTGCGACCGATGCGGTGCACATAGTCCTCGCTGATGTTCGGGATCTCGTAGTTCACCACGTGCGGCAGTTCGTCGATGTCGATGCCGCGTGCGGCAATGTCGGTGGCTACCAGGGCGCGGATCTCGCCGCTCTTGAAGCCCGCCAAAGCCTGCGTGCGGGCGCTCTGGCTCTTGTTGCCGTGCAGCGCCATGGCGGGGATGCCGTTTTTCGAGAGGTGCTCGGCCACGTTGTTGGCGCCGAACTTGGTGCGGGTGAACACCAGCACCTGGCTCCAGTTGCGCTCGCTGATGATGTGCGTGAGGAGGGCTTTTTTCTTGCCGCGGCCCACGGGATGCATGGTCTGCTTGATGCGCTGCACCGTGGTGTTGCGCGGCGTCACCTGGATGTGCTCGGGCTCGCGCAAGAGGCCGTTGGCCAGGTCGCGGATTTCGTCGCTGAAGGTGGCTGAGAAGAGCAGCGACTGCTTTTGCTTGGGCACCAGGGCCAGCACCTTCTTGATGTCATGGATGAAGCCCATGTCCAGCATGCGGTCAGCTTCGTCGAGCACCAGGATCTCGACCTTGCTCAGGTCCAGCGTGCCCTGGCCGGCGTGGTCCAAGAGGCGACCGGGGGTGGCCACCAGGATGTCGACGCCACTGCGCAGCTGCGAGATTTGCGGGCTCATGCCCACGCCGCCGAACATCACCATGGATTTGAGATCCAGGTACTTGCCATAGGTGCGCACGCTTTCTTCCACCTGGGCGGCGAGCTCGCGTGTGGGCGTGAGGATGAGGGCGCGCACGGCATTGGCGCCGCGGCGGTCTTTGGTGCGCTCGCGGCTGGAGAGCAGCTGCAAGAGCGGCAGCGTGAATGCCGCCGTCTTGCCCGTGCCCGTCTGGGCGCCACCGAGCAGGTCGCCGCCTTGGAGCACGGCCGGGATGGCCTGTGCCTGGATGGGCGTGGGGGTGTCATAGCCTTGCTCACGCACGGCCTTAACGATGGCCGGAGCCAGGTTCAATTCTTCAAAGGTCATTGGGAAAGCGCCCACCGGGCGCAGGGTTCGGCTCATCCGACTGCGTGGCAGTCGCCAGTCTTGGCCGAAGAGGGACAAGGGAGAGAGGGCTTGCTCGGGCGTGGCCCGAATCCTCCCAGCAGAAGTGCTGATGCCGCGGCAACTGGAGGCCAGCGGTGCACGCATTGTGGCACGGATCGCCCGGGCCGCCACAGCGCGTCCGTGCGGCCGGCCCTGCAGGGGGCCGGGCCTGGGATAATGATGGGTTGCATCGTGCGGGCCCTCCGGCCGGCCAGCCTTCCATTTCCGAGAGCTCACTCCATGTCCCAATACGTCTTTTCCATGAACCGGGTCGGCAAGATCGTGCCGCCCAAGCGCCACATCCTCAAGGACATCTCGCTGTCCTTCTTCCCGGGCGCCAAGATTGGCGTGCTGGGCCTCAATGGCTCGGGCAAGTCCACGCTGCTCAAGATCATGGCCGGCATCGACAAGGAGATCGAGGGCGAGGCCCTTCCCATGGCGGGCCTGAAGATCGGCTACCTGCCGCAGGAGCCGCAACTCGAAGCCGAGCACACGGTGCGTGAGTCGGTGGAAAGCGGCATGGGCGAGGTCAAGGCTGCACAAGAGCGCCTGGATGCCGTCTACGCCGCCTATGCCGAGCCCGATGCCGACTTCGACAAGCTCGCTGCCGAGCAGGCCCAGTTGGAAGCCATCATCGCGGCCGCCGGTGACGGTGGCGAGCACCTGCTGGACATCGCCGCCGACGCGCTGCGCCTGCCGCCCTGGGATGCCGTGATTGGCAAGCTCTCCGGCGGTGAAAAGCGCCGCGTGGCGCTGTGCCGGCTCTTGCTCTCCAAGCCCGACATGCTGCTGCTTGACGAGCCCACCAACCACCTGGACGCCGAGTCGGTGGACTGGCTCGAGCAGTTTCTGGCGCGATTTGCAGGCACCGTGGTGGCCATCACCCACGACCGCTACTTCCTGGACAACGCGGCCGAATGGATTTTGGAGCTCGACCGCGGTCACGGCATTCCCTACAAGGGCAACTACTCGCTGTGGCTCGAGCAAAAAGAAGCCCGCCTGGAGCAGGAGCAGCGCACCGAAGACGCCCGCACCAAGGCCATGAAGAAGGAGCTGGAGTGGGCCCGCCAGAACCCCAAGGGCCGCCAGGCCAAGAGCAAGGCGCGCCTGGCCCGCTTTGAAGAGCTCTCCGACTTTGAATACCAAAAGCGCAACGAGACGCAGGAGATCTTCATCCCCGTGGCCGAGCGCCTGGGCACCGAGGTCATCGAGTTCGAGGGCGTCTCCAAGTCTTTTGGCGACCGCGTGCTGATCGACAACCTCTCGTTCAAGATCCCGGCCGGCGCCATCGTCGGCATCATCGGCCCCAACGGCGCCGGCAAGTCCACGCTGTTCAAGATGATCGCTGGCCGCGAGCAGCCCGATTCGGGCACCGTCAAGACCGGCAAGACCGTCAAGCTCGCCTTCGTCGACCAGAGCCGCGATGCCCTGGCCGACGACAAGACCGTGTGGGAAGACATCTCTGGCGGCCTGGACATGATCAACGTGGGCAAGTTCCAGATGCCCAGCCGCGCTTACTGCGGGCGCTTTAACTTCAACGGCGGCGACCAGCAAAAGAAGGTGGGCCTGCTCTCCGGCGGTGAGCGCGGCCGCCTGCACCTGGCCAAGACCCTGATGCAGGGCGCCAACGTGCTGCTGCTCGACGAGCCCTCGAACGACCTCGACGTGGAAACCCTGCGCGCCCTGGAAGACGCGCTGCTGGAATATGCCGGCTCGGTGATGGTGATCAGCCACGACCGTTGGTTCCTGGACCGCATTGCTACCCACATCCTGGCCGCTGAAGGCGACAGCCAGTGGGTGTTCTTTGACGGCAATTACCAGGAGTACGAGGCCGACAAGAAAAAGCGCCTGGGTGAAGAAGGCGCCAAGCCCAAGCGTGTGCGCTTCAAAGCCTTGAAATGATGCCCCCACGCTCGCTCACTGCGTGTAGCGCGCTGCCCCCCGAGGGGGAGCGTTTTTCCTTGGGGCGGCCCGGCGGAAAAACCCTCACGCTCGGGAGCATGGGATGAACGCCAGCGTCCGTCCGTCAGACGACGAGGTGTTGGCGCGCACCCGCGCCTGGCTGGAAAAAGCCGTCATCGGCCTGAACCTCTGCCCCTTTGCCAAGGCGGTGTACATCAAGGACCGCGTGCGCCTGGTGGTCAGCCAAGCGAGGCACGTGGATGACCTGCTTGAAGAGCTGGATCGCGAGCTCGACCTGCTGGTGGCCACGCCCGCCGAGCAGGTGGACACCACGCTGCTCATCCACCCGACGCTGTTCCCTGATTTCCTGGACTTCAATGACTTCCTGGAGATCGCCGAAGGCGTGGTGGGCGAGCACGAGCTCGAGGGCGTGGTGCAGCTGGCGAGCTTTCATCCTGGTTTCCAGTTTGAGGGCACCGAGCCCGAGGACCTGGGCAACTACACCAACCGGGCACCCTATGCCATCGTGCACCTGCTGCGCGAAGACAGCGTGGAGCGCGCCCTCGAAGGCCTGGCCGATCCCGACGCGATTTACCAGGACAACATCCGCACCCTCGAAAAGCTCGGCCTGGACGGCTGGAAAAAGCTGGGTTTTTGAAGGGGCTGGCCTACAAGGCCTGTCCTTGATTGGCTTCAATTCGCCCAGTGCGGCCCGGCCTAAGCTGGTGACTTCATCAGCTCAAGGAGGTCATCATGGTGAGCAATGTAGGCAGCATCGACAGGGTGCTGCGGGTGCTGGTGGGCTTGCTGCTGCTGAGCCTGATCGTTCTGCTTGACGGGCCGGCTCGCTGGTGGGGCCTGGCGGGCCTGGTGCCGCTGGCCACGGGCCTGATGTCCTACTGCCCGGTGTATGCCTTGCTGGGTGTTCGCACCTGTGCCAAGGATGCGACTGGCACGCCCGGCTGAGCGCCTTCAGGCGCGGCGGCCGTGGCGCTGGAACACGCGGGTGCTGCCGTCTTTGGCCACCAGAAGCACCTCGTAGGGGTCCACGCGGCCGCCGTAGGCCGGGCCATCCATGCCCGGTGAGCCCACCGGCATGCCCGGCACCGCCAGGCCCACGGCCTGGGGCTTTTCTTTGAGCAGGCGGCGGATGTCGCTGGCCGGCACATGGCCTTCTAATGCGTAGCCTGCTACCAGCGCCGTGTGGCAGGAGCCGAGCTTCTCAGGAATGCCCAGGCGCTTGCGCGCAGCGGTGTTGCCCGTGTCGTTCACCTTGACCTGGAAGCCCTGCGCCTCCAGGTGCTTGACCCAGTCAGCACAGCAGCCGCAGTTCGGGTCTTTCCAGACCTCGACCAGCGTGCGCTGTTGCGCGTGGATGGCGGCTGCGGCCAGGGCGAGGCCGCCGGCCATGAGTTGAAGGAGTTGGCGTCGCTGCATGGCGCCCATGATAGGCAGGCGTCGGCTGGCCGCCAATGAGCGGGCGCAAGGCCCGACGCCTTCAGGGTGTTTGCGCCAGCCGCTCGCGGGCCTTGTCCAGCCAGATCTGCAGGCTGTCGAGCAGGTCGCCCTGGCTGAAGGAGCAGCTTTCTTCGCTGAAGAGCGCGCCGGCTTCCATGCGGTTGAGCAGGTCGTCCAGCACTGCACCAAAGCGCTCGGGCAGGGCGGCCCGCAAGCCGCCTGCGGCCTGGGCGGTGGCGCACAGCCGCTGGACGCTGGCCTGTCCGCTGCGGCTGCGGTCCAGCGCCTGCTGCAGGGCTTCGAGTTCAAGCAGGGCCTTGTCCATGCCCGGGGCTCAGAACTGTGCGCCCACCGAGGCGAAGATCCGCGGGCCGGTGAGGGTCCGGCTCAGGTCGGTGATCTGCTGGCCGCTGCTGGTGTACTGGCGGCTGCGGCTCAGCGGCGCATCGCCCAGGTTGGAGATGCCCACGCGCCAGTTCACGCGCGAGGCCAGGGCCTGGCCCACATGCAGGTCCAGCGTCACGCGAGAACGCTCGTGGCCGGTGCTGGTGGTGGTGGTTAGGCTGGAGGGGCCGCTGAAGGTGAGTGCGCCGCCGCCAAAGAAGCCGCCGCCGCGCCGCATGGGCTTGGCCAGGCTCAGGCTGGCGGTGTAATTCGGCTGGCCGGGGATGGCCTGGCCCTCGCGCGGGCCGCTGCTCAGGCGGGACTGCAGCACGGTCCCGGTGGCCGAGAGCATCCAGGCGCGGCCCCAGCCTTGGTTGGACAGTGGCCGCTTGACATCGGCCTCCAGGCCCACGGTGCGGGCGTTGCCGATGTTCTGGCGCTGCTCCACCCAGGCACCGCTTTCCTGGAAGACCTGCGTGGCGATCACGTCCTCGACCTGGCGCGTGAACAGCGTCAGGCCCATCTGGCCCTGGCCTGAGAGGCGCTGCTCCCAGCCCACGTCCAGGGTCTGCGTGACCTCGGGGCGCAGGTTCGGGTTGCCCTTGGTGTCGGGGTTGCTGATGCTGTTGATGCCCTGGCTGGGCACGGAGCGGTCCAGGATGTCCCACACGCTGGGCTGGCGCGAAACGCGCGCCACGTTGAACCGCCACTGGGCGGTCTCGCCCACCGGGGTGCGGGTGTGCAGCGAGGGCTGCCAGAAGTTCAGGCGTTGGCGGGCGCTGGTGGCGTCAATGGCCGACTGCAGCAGCACCGACTCGGCGCGCAGGCCCAGGGTGAGGGTGGTGCGGTAGGGCAGGGCCCATTCGTTCTGGCCCCAGACGGCGGCCCGGTCGATGTGCGAGGACAGCTGCTCGGCAGCGGCCGAGCCCAGCTGGCTGGTGCCACTGCCCTTGCGGGTTTCGTAGTCCACGCCGGCCATCCACAGCAGCGATTCGCGCGCGCCGGTGAGCTTGGACTTGAATTGCCAGGTCGACTCCTGGCGGTCTTCGGTGTAGCTGGTACCACCCTGGCGGCGCTGCTGGTCGTCCTGGGCATTGCCCGAGAGCGAGGTTTCGAGCTTGCCCAGCGACAGGCGCCGGGTCCAGTCGCCGCCGAGCTGCCACGACTGGCGCTGGGTGTCTGTGGTCTGCAACTGGTTGCCTGAGCTAGAGCGGGTCTCGTAGCGGCCGTCGCCCGAGGAGCCGCTGAGCACGCCGCGAAGCGCCAGCTGGTCGCGGCCGATGCGGCCATTGAGCCGCTGCGTCAGCCACCAGTCCTGGCGGCGCACGCGGTTTTCAGCGTCGCTGCTTTGGGTGAGCACCCCATCGGTGAGCTGTTGGCGCTCAATGTCGGCGCCTGTGAGCTGGTCGGCCAACCACACCCCTGTGAACGACGACCACTTGGGCGCCTCGCCTTCTTCGGGTTTGCCGCCAAGCGGCCCGCTGCGCGCGGCCCACAGCCGACCGGTGTGCTGGCCCCAGGCCACGCCGTCGGTGAGCCGGAACATGCGGGTGCGCTGGGGGCTGGCCTGGCGCAGCACGATGTTGACCGTGCCGCCGCTGGTGCCGCTGAATTCGGCGCTGGGCGAGCGAACCACTTCGATGCGCTCGATCAGGTCGGCCGGCAGCTGGTCGATGGGCAGCTGGCCGCGGCCAGCGGCGCGTTGGCCATCGATCAGCACGCGCGTGGCGCTGCTGTCGAGCCCGCGCATGCGGATTTCCACGTTGCCACTGGCATTGGTGTTGACCTGCAGACCCGGTAGCTGGCGCAGCGCGTCCACCGCCGAGTCCACGCCCATGCGCTCGATGTCCTGCCGGTCCACCACCACCAGCGAGCCGGTGGCCATGAAGCGCTCTTCCAGCGAACGGCGGCCGCTGATCACCACTTCGCGCAGCTGCTGGGTGCCGCCGCCTAGCCCCATGCCGGGCTCGTCGCCACCAGTCTGGGCGTGCAGCGGGGGGGCGACCGCCACAGCCAGCAGGCAGGCGGCGCCAAAGGAGGATGCGTTGCGGATGGCAGTCATGGCAGGGTATCGGAGAGTCGGGCGCGGGTGGCTAGAAGACAAGCGTGAGATTATGAGAGGGACGAACCGGTTCAGCTGCCGTTCAGCCTGCGGGGTGTGATCTCCACCGAGTTGCTGCCCGTGCTCATCCAGACCGTGCCGTCCTGCACCGTCACCTGCAATTGCATGGAGCGCTCGGCCAGACGGGCCAGGGCTTGGCTCTGTTCGGCATCGACCTGCCAGACGGCGATGTTGTCCACCCGGCTGATCTTGTTCTGGATGCCCTTCCACCACACCGGCGTGCTGTGGGCAAAGCTGTAGACGCTCACCCGTTCGGATCGGCTGGCCGCGCGCAGCAGGCGCTTGTCGTCGGGCTGGCCCACGTCGATCCAGTGTTGCAGCGCGTCGGTGTAGTCTTTGTGCCAGAGGGCCGCTTCGTCCACGTCCCACAGGTCTTTGGCGAATTCCAGCTGACCCGCATGGTCGTCGCCCAGCACGTTCAGCGCGAAGGCGAGCACCCGGATCATCATGCGCTCGTCGGTCTCAGACGGGTGGCGGGCCAGTGTCAGGCCATGGTCGGCGTACAGGCCACGGTCCATGTCGGCGATCTGCAGCTGGGCTTTGTAGATGGTGGCTTTGAGTGCCATGGGCAATCCGGTCTCGCAAAACCGTCTATTGGAACAGGCTTTGCAGCCGGTCCGCTCAGCTGTGCACCGACGCAGGGTTCTCGGGGATGCCGCTAGGGCGGCCGACCACGTACAGTCAGGACAGGCCCTTTTATCGATGGCCCAGGAGACTGCCCATGAAAGCCATCTGGAATGGCGCTGTGGTCGCGCAAAGCGAGGACACGGTGCTCGTTGAAGGCAACCACTACTTCCCCGAAGACAGCCTCAACCGTAACTACGTCACCTTCAGCAACCACCGCAGCACCTGCCCCTGGAAGGGCCAGGCCCGCTACTACTCGCTGCTGGTCAATGGCGAGATGAACACCGACGCCGCCTGGACCTACCCCGATCCCAAGCCCGAGGCTGAAAACATCCGGGGGCGCGTGGCCTTCTGGAAGGGTGTCAAGATCGAAGAGTGAACGCCGCCCTGGCTCTGGCGGTGCGTGACTGAGACTGCCCAGAGGCGGTTCAGAATGGGGTGGGATCGTTGAGGCGCAGGGCCTTGCCGGTGACCGGATGCACCAGTTCCAACTCCCGTGCGTGCAGCAGCAGCCGGGGGGAGGCAGCCCCGCCGTCGGGCGCATACAGCGCATCGCCCACGATGGCATGCCCGAGCGCCTGTAGGTGCACCCGCAGCTGGTGCGTACGGCCCGTGAGCGGCTCCAGTAGGAGGCGGCTGTGGTTTCCTTCGTAGGCAAGCAGGCGCCAGCGCGTGCGGCTGGGCTTGCCATGCGTGTGGTCCACCTGCTGCCGGGGCCGGTGGGGCCAATCGGCGCCCACGGGCAAGTCGATCTCGGCCCAACCCTCACCGCTAGGGGCGGCGATGCGGCCGTGGACCACGGCCTCGTAGTGCTTGCGCACCATGCCCTGCGCGAAGGCATGCCCCAGGCTGCGCTGCGCGCCGGCATGGCGCGCCATCAGCATCAGGCCCGAGGTGGCCATGTCCAGCCTGTGCACCACCAGCGCGCCGGGCCACTGGGCCTGCAGCCGCGCGCTCAGGCAGTCCTGCTTGTCTTCCCCTCGCCCGGGCACGGCCAGCAGCCCTGCCGGTTTGGAGACCGCCAGCAGGTGCTCGTCCAGGTGGAGCAGGGGTAGGGCGGGTGCGGCCATGGTGGGCCAGATTATCGGCAGCTGGCCTGGTGGGCCTGCCCTGCTAAAGTCGCGCCCCATGCCCGAACAGCGCGCCTCCGACCTTTTGCAGCTTCGCAGTTACATGCGCATGTGGGGCGCCCGCTTGACCAGCACGGCCGCGCAGCAGATGCTGATGGTGGCCGTGGGCTGGCAAATGTACGAGCTCACGGACAGCGCCTGGGACCTGGGCCTGGTGGGCCTGTACCAGTTTTTGCCCGCGCTGCTGTTCACGCTGCTTGCCGGCCATGCGGCTGACCGACTGCACCGCGGGCGCATTGTGGCGCTGTGCTTGCTGGGTCAGGCGGCGGTTGCTGGCATCTTGATGGCCGGCACCCAAGGCTGGGGCGCGCCTGAGGCCTGGGTCTCGCGCGAATTGCTGCTGGGCTTGTCCCTGTTGCTGGGGTTGGCGCGTGCCTTTCAGATGCCGGCGCAGCAGGCGCTCGCCCCGCTGCTGGTGCCCCCCGCCTTGCTGCCCCGGGCCTTGGCTTTTAACTCCACCGGTGCGCAGGCGGCCATCATCGGCGGCCCGGCCCTGGGCGGGCTGATCTTCGTGGCCGGCGCCACCGCGGTGTATGCCACCTGCCTGGCCCTGTTCCTGGCGGGATCCGTGCTGATGGCGCTGGTGCGCTACACGCACACGCCGCCGCCGAATGAGCCCGTGACGCTGGAGAGCGTGTTCGCTGGCGTGAGCTTTGTATGGCGCAGCAAGCTGCTGCTGGGCGCCACCACGCTGGACCTGTTTGCCGTGCTGCTAGGCGGTGCCACGGCCCTGCTGCCGATGTTTGCCAAGGACATCCTGCACACCGGGCCCTGGGGCTTGGGCCTCTTGCGTGCCGCGCCCGCCGTCGGCGCGCTGCTGATGTCTGCCGCACTCACCCGCTGGCCGGTGGAGCGGCAGGTGGGGCGCAAGTTGCTGGCGGCCGTGGGCCTGTACGGCGTATGCATGCTGGTGTTTGGGCTGTCCACCAGCTTGGTGCTGTCCATGTTGGCGCTGGCGGTCTCCGGCGCGGCGGACATGGTCAGCGTGGTGATTCGCAGCACCCTGGTGCAGCTGGAGACGCCCGATGCCATGCGCGGGCGGGTGAGCGCGGTCAGTTCGATCTTCATCGGCGCGTCCAACCAGCTCGGTGAATTCGAGTCCGGCGCGACGGCCGCCTGGCTGGGCCCGGTGGGCTCGGTGCTGCTCGGCGGTGTGGGCACCGTGCTGGTGGCCGCGGCCTGGCTCCGGCTGTTCCCGGCCCTGGCTGGACGCGACCGCATGCAGGGCTAGGGCGTGCCCAGACCGTGGCGTGAGTACGCCTAGACGAATTTCGCCCGCGGTCGAATGAGGGTGGGGGACAGGCGCTGCTCCAGCACATGGGCCACCCAGCCGGCCAGCCGTGCCAGCATGAACAAGCCGCCGGCGGCTCCAGGCGGAAAGCGCATGGCTTGGCAGCTCACCAACACGGCCAGCTCGTGGCGCGGGTGCAAGGCGTGGCGAGTGCCTATCTTCTCGATCAATGCCAGCGATTTCTCGGCCGCCAAGGGCAGACGTCTTTGCTTGAGCTGCTCAAGCAGCCATGCCGCGCGCGGATCACCTGAAGGGTACAGGGGATGCTCAAATCCAGGGACGCTGTGCCCACTGCCAACCCGCCGGCTGATGTCTGACAGGGTCTGTGGATGGCGGTCTGCATCCGACAAAAACTGCGCCACTCGGTCATACCGGCGTGTGACTTCGACACCTGAGTTGGCGGCCAATGCCGCGGCCAGGCAGGCATGCAGTGCGCTGCCACTGGAGGCCGCAATTCGGGCTGCAAATGTGCCTGGTGAAAGCTCATGATCAGCGAGCAAGACCAGCATGGCGTTGAGAAGTCGCTGATTGTTCGGATTGGCAGATTGGCCAAGGGCTCGAAGTGCAGCGCAGACCACGGTCGACGAGGGCTCGGGCGGGATGTAGCTCCCGCCCTTGCACAGGAAGCCCAGGCAGCCGGTCAAAGCCAGGATCAATTCACGGGCGGCGTCCAAGGGCCGGCCTTGCGCCAGCCGACTCTGTACCGTGCCTCGTCCCATGCCCATCTGCATCACGGCCAGAGCAAAGACCTCGGCCATTTGCTCTCTGGCCATGGTGGGGGTGAGTGCTTGCAAGAGCGTACTCAGACCCGCCTGGCGATCAGAAGCCTGCCACACGACCGCTTCGTCGTGCCACATTCCGCTCCACAGCAGTTCGGCCACCTGTTCAAAGCCGGCGTCTTGAGCCGCCAAATCAACCGCCAATCGTCCTCGGTAGCTGGGTCCCCTGGGGGTGATTTCGGTGATGCTGGTGACCACGATCGGGTGTCCGAGGTTGAGCGCGGATGCCGCAATCGCCGCTTGCCCGTCGCGGACCATGGCGCGCTGATGCAATCGCTCAAGGTCCTCTCGTGCGTACAGGCGTTCGCGCGAGTTGGGGGACTGCACGCTGCGGACCAGGCCTCGGCTGACATAGGCATACAGGGTTTGGCGCCGCACATTCAGCCACTGCGCTGCCTCGCTGGAGCTCAGGAAATCCTTGGCCTGGGTCATTGTGTTGATTACGCAATCAAGATTGATCAATTCTAGAGACTTGCCTAGCATGGACCCACTTTTTGCCTTGCCTAGAACCATCAAGGAGACCCGTGATGAACGACCACAGCGTGAATTCAATGCGTCGCCGCACCCTGCTCGGGGCCGCCGCGATGGCGGCCATGCCACTGGGTGCGAGTGCGCAATCCATGGCCTTTCCCCAGCGCCCCGTGCGCATCGTGGTGCCTTACCCGCCTGGCGGCTCCAACGACGTGATTGCCAGGTTGATCGCACAAAAACTGCAAGAAACCTGGCCCCACCCGGTGGTGGTGGAGAACAGGCCGGGGGCGGCAGGCAATCTGGGCGCGTCTGAGGTGGTCAAGGCGGCGCCCGACGGCCACACGCTCTTGCTCAACAACGTCAACATCACCTCGATGAACCCCGCGCTGATCGACAAGATGCCCTTCGATCCCTTCCGGGACCTCGCTGACATCTCGCTGCTTGGCGCCACTTCTTTGGCCTTGGCGGTGCATCCGAGCGTTCCGGTCAACAGCGTTCAGGAACTGGTGGCCTTGCTGCGCTCCAGGCCGGGCCGCTTCAGTTATGCCTCAGGCGGCAATGGCAGTCCACAGCACATGGCCATGGAAATGTTCAAGGCCGCCACCAAAACACGGGTGGTGCACATTCCCTACCGTGGCGCAGGGCCTGCCGTTGCGGATGTGGTGGGCGGGCAAGTTGAAATGACCATCAGCATCGTCAATCAAATCATTCCCCATGCCCGCGCGGGCCGCTTGCGCACCCTCGCCGTCACCAGCCGCAAACGCCTTCCTACCCTGCCGGATGTGCCCACCCTGGATGAGGCCGGCGTTCCGGGCTATGAGTGTGAGATCTGGTTGGGTCTGTCCGCCCCGGCAGGCACCCCCGCCCCGGTGATCGAGACGATCAATCAGGCCGTGCGCAGGGTGATGGCTCAGCCCGATGTGGCCCAGAGGCTGAGCGGGCAGGGCATTGAAATCCTGACCAGCACGCCCGAGCAGATGCGCCAGCGTGCCACCGACGACCTCAAGCGCTGGACGGAAGTGATTCGAACGGCTGGCATCAAGGCCGAATGACCCCTTGACCTGAGACCAGAGCATGAGCCATCCACCAGCGCGCCTTCCGCATCGCGACGAGCCTGTCCCCTCGTCGTCGGAAAAAACCTTTTGGGGCAGCGATGCCATCGCGGACATGCTGCGGGCGCTGCGCATTCCCTATGTGCTTCTCAACCCAGGCGCCAGCTTTCGCGGCCTGCATGACAGCTTGGTCAATCATCTGGGGAACGACGATCCCCAAATGCTGCTGGTGCTTCATGAAGAGCACGCTGTGGCCATGGCCCATGGCTATGCCAAGGTTTCTGGACAGCCCCTGGCTGCGATCCTGCACAGCAATGTGGGTTTGATGCACGGCTCCATGGCGATCTTCGATGCGTGGTGCGACCGCGTGCCGGTCTTGGTCCTCGGCGCCACCGGGCCTGTGGATGCGGCCAAACGCAGGCCCTGGATCGACTGGTTGCACACGGCGGCTGACCAGGCCGCCTTGGTGCGCTCTTTCACGAAATGGGATGCACAGCCTGCCTCAGTGAAAGCTGCACAGGAGGACCTGCTGCGTGCCTGGCGCATCACGCGCACCGCCCCCTGCGGGCCCACGTATGTCTGCTTCGATGCCGCACTTCAAGAAGCGCGCCTGTCTCAGTTGCCGGCGCTGCCTGATCCGCATCGCTACGAGCCACCAGCGTCGCCAGCGCCTTCGGTGGCCGATTTGAATCGCGCAGCTCAGTGGCTGGGGCAGGCCAAGAATCCGGTCATCCTGGCAGGACGCGTCTCACGCAGCCTCGAGGGATGGCATGAGCGCGTGGCTTTGGCCGAGCGCCTCGGTGCGAAGGTCATCACCGATCTCAAGCTGGGTGCGGCCTATCCCACCACGCACCCGCTGCATGCAGGGCCTGCCGGCATGTTCCTGACCCCTGCGGTGGCCGCTGTCTTGCGCAGCGCCGACGTCGTGCTCAGCCTGGACTGGCTGGACCTGGGCGGAACGCTCAAGCAGGCCTGGGGCGATGAGCCCGTGAACAGCCGCGTTATTCAGGTGTCTGTGGACCACCATATTCACAACGGCTGGAGCATGGACCATCAGAGCTTGCCCCCGGCCGATTGCTTCATCAGCTGTGAGCCCGAAGCGGGCGTCAGTGCCTTGCTTCAAGCGCTGTCGTCGCACACGCCCCCTCAGCGGCTTGACGCCGGCGTGGTGACTCAGTCTCCCCGCGCTGTGCCAGATCAAGGGCGGATGCGGGTGGCTGATTTGGCCTTCGTCTTGCGTGAGTGCCTGCAAGACAAACAGGTGAGCCTTCTGCGCTTGCCACTGAGCTGGTCGGGCGATCTGTGGGATTTTGAGCACCCGCTGGATTTCTTGGGCTATGACGGAGGCGGGGGCATAGGTTCAGGGCCGGGGATGGTGGTGGGTGGTGCCTTGGCGCTTCAGGCCAGCGATCGCCTGCCCGTGGCCATCATCGGTGACGGTGATTTCCTGATGGGTGTCACCGCCTTCTGGACGGCGGCCAACGCCCGGATTCCCTTTATCTGCCTGGTCGCCAACAACCGTTCCTTCTTCAACGATGAATTGCATCAGGAGCGTGTGGCCAAAGAGCGCGGTCGTCCCGTCGAGAACCGTTGGATCGGCCAGCGCATCGACAACCCCGCGCCAGATCTTGCGGCCATGGCGCGGGCCCAGGGGCTAACCGCCTTCGGCCCGGTGCAAGACGCCCAGCAACTGCGCGAGGTGCTGCCGCAGGCGCTGGCGGCCTTCGGCCGTGGAGAGCCCGTGGTGATTGATGTGCTCGTGCAGACGGGCTATTCGCCTGCGATGGCCCAGGGCATGACACGGTCGGCCAAGGATTCGGGGTAAGCAGCGGAGTTTGATATGCCTTCTCGTTTCAGCGTTTCACTGAAGACCGCCGGCCTCGATGCGCGGGCGCCCCTTTCGGGGGCTACAAGCTCTCCGGCCCCTGCCGGGAAGAGTGTCTTCAGGAAATGCATGAGTTCACTCAGGTCAAGAACATCAACGTGTCCTTGAGGCGCCGCAGCTGACAAGGGTGGGGTCTGGCCAGGCTCGGCACAGGAAAGCCTAGGGCTTTTCCCAGGAGAATATACTTAGGCGACAAAGTATATTCTTGGCATCTTCTGCACCGAACCCATATTTACCATGATCACCCGCGAAGAGAACGAACTTTTATCCCGCGTTGAAAACAAGGCGCCCATGGGCCAGTTGATGCGCCAGCACTGGGTGCCCATTTGCCTGAGCGAAGAAGTCGCCGAGCCTGATGGCGATCCGGTGAGCGCCCGCGTCTTGGGCGAGAGTCTGGTGGTCTTCCGCGACAGCGACGGACAGGTGGGCGTGATGGACGAGGCCTGTCCGCACCGGGGCGTCTCTTTGCTTTACGGCCGCAATGAAGAGGGCGGCCTGCGCTGTCTGTACCACGGCTGGAAAATGGACGTGAGCGGCAAAGTCACTGAAATGGTGTCTGAGCCGGCCTCCAGCGGCTTTGCTGAGAAGGTCCAGCACAAGGCCTACCCGACCAAAGAGTGGGGCGGCATGATTTGGGCCTGGATGGGCCAGGCGCAGGCCATGCCTGAGTTCGTGCCGCCCCGCTGGGCGCCCACGGCCGATGCGCGGGTGGCCCTTGTCAAGGTGGTGGTGCCGGCCAACTGGGCTCAGATCCTCGAAGGCGCCATCGACTCGGCGCACAGCTCCAGCCTGCACAGCTCGGACATGGTGCCGGCGCGGGTGCAAAGTGGCGAGGCCACGGCCAACAACTGGCTCAGGCCCTCGACCGACAAGGCGCCGCGCATGCAGGTCGACCGCGGCGGCTACGGGTTCCGGTATGCCGCCATCCGCCGGCCCATCATGAACGCACAGACGCACGAGTACGTGCGCACCACCGTGTTCGTGGCGCCCTGGACGGTGCTGGTGCCGCCCAACAACCTCTACAACGTGGCCAACGTGAACGTGCCGGCCGACGACACCAGCACGAACTTCTACTTCATCGCCTGGGGCCATCCCTCGCGCACGCCTGAGACCGAGACCTGGCGCAAATTCTTGGGCCAGACCGTGGGCGTGGACCTGGACGAGCGCTACCGCCCGCTGCGCAACCACGACAACCGCTTCTGGCAAAACCGCCAGGCCATGAAGGCCGGCAATTTCACTGGCATCACTGGCTTTCCCAACCAGGACATCGCCATGTGGGTGACCATGGGCCCGATCGCCGACCGCACCAAGGATCGGCTGGGCGCCAGCGACCTGGCCGTGGTCGAGTTTCGCAAGCAGATGGTGGAGGCGGTGCGCGCGGTGGCCCAGGGCGAGCCTGCCATTGGCACGGGGGCGCAGGCCGTGCCCGCCGAGGTGTGCTCTTTCCAGAGCGTGATTCCCAAGACCACCGACTGGCGCGCCTTCGCGGCCGTGCCGGTATGGCTGGGTGAGGCCCAGGCCGGTGTGGACCAGGCCTATGTGGTGAAAGGCTAATTGATGAGCAAACTTCAACTCTCCGTCGCCATGGGCGACTACGACCGCAACCGCGCGCTCTTCGATGGCCGCGTGCAGATCGATGGCTGTGACCCGGTGTACATGCTGCTCAGCCCCGAGGAAATGTTCTTTCGTGCGATGCGCAGCCGTGACTTCGACATCACCGAGCTGTCCTTCTCCAGCTACCTGGTCAAGCATTCGCGCGGCGAGTGCCCCTACATTGCGGTGCCGGTGTTTCTCTCACGCGCGTTCCGCCATACGTCCATCTATGTGCGCAAAGACCGGATCAAGCAGCCGCAAGACCTCAGAGGCAAGCGCATCGGTATTCCCGAGTACCAGCTCACGGCCATTGTGTGGGCGCGCTCGATCTTGCAGGACGACTTTGGGATAGCGCCCGAAGACGTGACCTGGGTGCGCGGTGGCATCGACACCCCGGGCCGGCCTGAGAAGATCAAGCTGGACCTGCCGCCTGGTGTGAAGATTGAAAGCGCCCCCGAGGACAAGACCATTTCGCAGTTGCTGGACGAAGGCGCCATTGACGGCTTCATTGCCCCCCGCCCACCCAGCGGCGCGGCCATGAACAACCCGAACGTGGGCTGGCTGTTCGATGACCCCACCGCCGTGGCCAAGGACTACTACAAGCGCACCGGGATTTTTCCCATCATGCACGTGGTGGGCATTCGCAAGGAGCTGGCCCAGCAACATCGCTGGCTGCCGGCCGCCGTCTTCAAGGCCTTCAGCGAGTCCAAGACCAAAGCCTTGGAGTTGCTGGCGGACACCTCGGCCACCAAGGTCACACTGCCCTTTGTGGAAGAGCAGCTCAAGGCGGCACGCGAGACCCTGGGCTCAGACTTTTGGTCTTATGGGGTGGCGCCCAACCGCCGCACGCTGGAGGCGTTCACCCGCCACCACTTCGCCCAGGGCCTGTCGTCGCGACAGGTGCCGGTAGACGAGTTGTTTGATCCGTCGACCTACGAGTCCTTCAGCATCTGAGGGCCATCAGGCCTGCGCCGCCTCTTCGGCGGCCAGGTTTTCGATGACAGTGAGCAGTGCCTCGCGCATCAAGACCACGGTCTTCTCGGGCAGGCCCTGCACGCTCAGGCGATTGACTTCCTCGGCCAGGGGCACCAGCTTTTTCTGAAGCGCCCGCCCAGAGGCGGTGAGGAAGACGTGCATGTTCTTGCGGTTGCCTGCCAAGTGCCGGCGCTCGATCAGGCCCATTTCTTCCATGGCCTTGACGGCGCTGAAGGTGGTGGGCTCCATCACCCCGGCCAGATCGCTGAGCTCCTTTTGCGTCAGGCCATCACGTATCCACAGAATGCGCAGGAAGGTCCAGTGCCCAAAGGACACCCCATGGCCTGCCAGTCGATGCTGCAGGGCGCGCTGCTGGGCGCGGGCCACATCGCGGATCAGGTGGGCCAGTCGGTCTTCCGGCACGGACTCGCGCCAATGCTTCAGCAGTTCAAGCGTGTCTTGTTTGCGGGCCGTCATCGGGCCAGTCCTTTCTGATGGTGCAGCGTGATCGCCTGGCCACTGTGGCTGGAGGACAGGATGGCCAGACACACTTCCAGCGTGGCCTTAGCGCCATGGCCATCATGCACGGCCGAGCCCTCCTGCCGGGCCACGGACCAGAGCTCGTCGATGACCTCGCTGCGAGGCACCTGTGGTGTGGGCAGGCGCTCCAGACGGACGCCTTGGGCATCGTGGATTTCCACGCCGAAAGGGGTGAGGCGCAAATCCGCTGAATCACAACTCACGATCACGGGGCCGAAGTGCTGGAAAGCCTGGGGGGCTTGGCCGCTGTCGGCGCGGTAGTCTTTTCCACCGAAGTTGCGTTCGGCTTTGCGCTGCGCTTCGGCGGCTTCGTCCGTGACCGTGTGCCATCGCTGCCTGGTGGACTGGTGAGCGCCCACGGTCTTCGTGCCACCTAGCTCACCGATGCCGTCCATCAGCACGTCGCTGTCATAAAAGCCATAGCCGTTGTAGCTGAGGTTGGCGATGGCGCCGCCTTCAAAGCTCATCAGCGCGGTGTAGGCCCCCTCGGTCGGTCTTTGGGCATCCCAGCGGCCCGCCTGGGCATACACCGTCAGGGCCCGTCCACCTGCCAGCAGGCGCACGATATCCACTTGGTGCGCCGCTTGGCTGAAGACCACGCCGCCGCCCTGAGCGGTATCCAATTCTTCAGGTCGCCTGGGACGGTAAAGGAAATCCGTGAAATTCATGGCATGCACCATGCGGACCTGGCCGAAACGACCACTGTCGATGAGTTGTCTGGCCAGCCTCACAGGCGCGTTGAAGCTGTGGCTGTGCCCCACGATCAAATGCGTGCCGGCCTGGGCGCAGGCCGCGATCATGCGATCGGCATCCGCCAGGTTCAAGGCCATCGGCTTTTCGACCAAGACGTGCTTGCCCTGTGAGGCGGCCAGCACCACATGCTCGGCGTGGAACTGGTGGGGCGTGGCCACATACACCCACTCGACCGAAGGGTCTGCGCACACGGCTTCAGGGCTGGGGTGCGCCACCCCGGAGAACTCTCGCTCAAAAGCCTGCCGGGCGGCCTCTCGTGGGTCGAACGCGGCCACCAGCTGCGTTCGCGGGTCGCGTGCGAAGGTCGGCAGCATCAGGGTAAAGGCGCGGCCCAGGCCGAGCACGCCCATGCGCAGGGGCGGGTGGCTCACAGATCCAGCACCAATCGATCGCCTCGAGCCCTCGAGACGCAGACCATGACTTGGCTGGCACGCTCTTCGGGCAGGAGCACCAGGTCCCGGTGATCGGCTTCGCCCTCGATCAGGCCGACCTTGCAGGAGCCGCAGCTGCCGCTCTCGCACGAGCTGGGGACCTGCACCTGTGCATTGTGCAGAACCTGCAGCATGGTCTGACCCACCCCTACGGTCAGGCGCCGACCGCTGTGGGCCAGCTCGATCTCAAAGGGACGGTCATCCGCATGCGCACGGGTGTCGGCCCCGAAGCTCTCGAAGTGAATGGCGCTGTCAGGCCAGTGGCCGCACATGTCTTTGACGGCGTCCATCAGCCCCTGGGGGCCGCAGCAATACACATGGGCACCGCTGACCGGCTTTTCGAAAATGCGCCACAGGTCAAAGGCGTTTGCAGGGTCGCCTTGGTCGTGGTGGATCACCACGCGCGGGGCCCATTCCGAAGAGCGCAGCTCTTGCGCAAAGGCGGTGCTCTCTTCGTCCCGCGTGAGGTAGTAGAGCTTGAACGAGCGCAGGCCTTCGGCCTGCAAGGCATGGAGCATGGCCATCATGGGCGTGATACCGATCCCGCCGGCCACCAGGATAAAGCTGCGTGCCTTGTCGCTCAGGCCAAACAGATTGGCGGGCGGGCCGACCTGGAGCGTGTCGCCTTCGGCTACACCGTCGATCAAACTGATGGAGCCGCCGCGGCCAGTGGCTTCTCGCTTGACCGCAATGGCGTAGTGGTCAAGGCTGGCAGGATCGCTGCACAGGGAGTACTGCCGCATGGCCCCATTGGGCACCTGAATCGGCACATGGGCACCGGCAGAAAATGGCGCCAGGGGCTGGCCATCGGGGTGTTCTAGCTCGATGAGGTGGATATCGCGGGCGATCTGCGCCTTGCGGCGGATGCGCAAGGTTTGAAGCTCGATGGGATCGGTCATGGCGGTCTTTGGAGGGCTCAGGGGGTTTGCACGATTGACATCTGTCACACCGCACGAAAACAATACATCATCTTAGGCGACTAAGAAAATTCCTTGCTACTTGTTTTCCCGGAGACATCATGAAACGTAGGACATTTGCCACCCTCGCCCTGACCCTGGCAGCTCTGCCCATGGCCGCCAGCGCACAGACCTTTCCCTCCAAGCCCGTCAAGTTCATCGTGCCCTATGCGGCCGGCGGCTTGCCCGACTCTGTGGCGCGGATCGTCGCGCAAAAACTCACGGAGCGGCTGGGCCAGTCCGTGGTGGTTGACAACAAGCCCGGTGGCAATGGGGTCGTGGCCTATCAGAACCTGATGCTGGGCACCAATGACAACCACACTTTCATTGTTTCCGACGGCTCCATGCTGTCGATCACCCCGCTGATTAACAAGTCTGCCACCTACACCATGGGCAAGGAGCTGATGCCTGTCTCCCTGATCGCGCGATCGCCGCTGTTTCTGGTGGCCCACCCCAAGACCGGCGTGAAGAACCTGCGCGAATTCGTGGAGAAGGTGCGCGCCAACCCTGGCACCTACACCTATGGCTCCTCAGGCATTGGCAGCACGCATCACCTGAGCATGGAGGCCCTCAAGGCCGAGCTGAAACTCGATGTGCGCCACATCCCCTTCCGTGGTTCCGGCCAGTCGGTGCCCGCGCTGCTGGGCGGTCAGGTGGACTTCCTCTTTTCGGCCCTGCCGTCCATGTCCGGTTTCGTCAAGAACAACCAGGTCACGCTGCTGGGCAGCAATGACAGCAAGCGCTCCCCACAGGTGCCCGATGTCCCCGCGATTGCCGAGCTGGTGTCAGGCTATGACTTCTCCGTCACCATTGGCGTGATGGCGCGCAGCGGCACGGCCCCCGAGGCCATCAAGCGCATTGCCGACGATATCGCCTGGGTCGTTCGCCAGCCGGACGTGATGGAGAAGCTCAACGCCGCCAGCATCGAACCCGTGGGTGCCGGTCCCGATGCTTACCGCAAAGAGATCGACCGCGAGAACCAGGCCATGGCCAAGGCCGGCAAGTCCGCCGACCTTAAAGCCGAATAAGTGGTTTGGGACTTTTCTTACGCCCTGTTGGGGACCCTGCTGGTCGGCACCCTCATGCTGACCGTAGGGGGCGTGGTCAAGGGCACTTTGGGCGTGGGAGCGAACTTGGTCACGGTCCCCATGCTCTCTCTCTTGCTGCCTGCGCAGCAGGCCATGGGCTTGTTGGTCGTGCCGGTGCTCTTGTCCAACATCATCCAGTCGGTGCAGGGCGGGCGCTTGCTTTATGCGCTCAAGCGCTTCGGGCCCCTCATCCTGGCGCAGCTGTTGGCGACCCTGCTGGCGGTTTACTGGAGCCAATACCTCTCGGCGTCGGGTCTGAATTTGGCGATAGCCATCACCGTGTTCTCCTCGGTCGCGCTGATGGCGTACGAGCCGCGCGGCCAAATCCCTGAGCGCCATCAAGCCTGGGCCGGCCCGCTCGTCGGGGCGTTGGCCGGTGGTCTGGGTGGTTTGTCAACCCTGACCGGTCCCATGCTCATCACCTACCTGATGGCGCTGCGCCTCAAGCGTGAAGAGTTTGTGGGCAGCATCAGCATCATTTATTTTTTAGGTGCTGTGCCCATGTACGCCGCCATGCTGTGGTGGGACCGCTTCGGCTGGGCCGAAGTGGGTTGGTCCTGCCTGGCCATGGGGCCTGTCTACCTGGGCATGGCACTGGGCAGGCGCTTGCGTGGACACCTCAGCGAGCAGCTGTTCCGCCGCTTGTTGCTGGGTTTCTTGATGCTGCTGGCCTTGTTGCTCTTGTTGAAATAAGCGAGCGATTGGATGGATCCCTCATCAATGTCCCCTCATGAGACTGTCTTGCAGTGGTCCGACAGCCTGCTGCTGGGCTTTGCGCCCATGGACGCGGTCCATGAGGAATTTGTGAGCTGCGTCGCTGCCCTGCAGCAGGCCCAGGATCAGCAATTGCCTGACTTGATGGACCGGCTCATTGAGCACGCCCATGCGCATTTCGGCGAAGAAGACCGGTGGATGCAGCACACCCAGTTTCCTGCTCGGGAGTGCCACATCAACGAGCATGCCGCTGTCATGAAGTCGCTCATGGACGTGCAGGCGATGCTGGCCCAAGGTGACACCGCCGTCTGCCGGCGCCTGGCCGATGAGCTGGCCCGTTGGTTTCCTGGCCACGCAGACTACTTGGACGCCGCTTTGGCCCACTGGATGTGCAAGCAGCGCATGGGCGGCAAGCCCGTGGTGTTCAGGCCCACGGTGGGCAAGCGCTTGTCGGCACACGCCGCCGGCGAGGATTGAGGCGCGCTCCTTAGCGATCGGCCCGGGCACGTGCCTGGTTCACGTCCACCGCGGAGACTTCTGCCGCCTGGTTTCCCCAGCTGCCGCGAATGTGGCTGAGCACGCTGGCGATCTCCTGGTCATTGAACTCCATCACGAAGGGCGGCATGCCGTAGGGTCTGGGGTTGCCGGCCGTGGCGGGCGCATAGCCACCGTGGAGCACCACCTGCACCAGATTCACCGGTGAGGCCATGGTGACGGCCCGGTTACCGGCCAGGGCCGGGTAGGCCCCGGGCACGCCTTCGCCGCGCTCGCCGTGGCACTGCGCGCAGTGCTGGCCATACAGCTGGCCGCCTTGCTCACTCAGGCGGGTGCGCGCCCTAGGAACCCGCTCGAGCTCGCTGGTGCGCTCGGGCAAGGCCTTCAAGAACACGGCCATGGCCCGCAGGTCGGCGTCGGCCAGGTGCTGGGTGCTGTGAAGCACCACCTCGCTCATGGGGCCCTGCACGGTGCCGCTGGGCGAGGTGCCGGTCTTGAGCAGGGCCACCACATCGGCCAATGGCCAGCGGCTCACGCCTGCCTCGGCCGGGGCGTTGAGTGAAGGCGCATACCAGTTCTGCATGGGGATCAGGCCGCCGGCCAGGTCCAGCGGGCTGCTGCCGCCCAGCGCATTGCGCGCCGAGTGGCAGGCCGCGCAGTGCCCCAGGCCGCGCACCAGGTAGGCGCCGCGGTTCCATTCCGCGCTTTGCTGGAGATCGGGCTGGAAGCTGTCCGGGCTGAAGTACAGCGCGCGCCACACCGCCAGTGCTGGTTGCGTGTTGAAGGGCCAGCGCAGTTCATGCGGCTGGTTGGCTTGTGCTACCGGCGGCAGACTCTGCAGGAAGGCAAACAGGGCATCGGCGTCTTCGCGGCTGACCTGGGTGTAGTTCGTGTACGGAAAGGCGGGGTAAAGCAGCCGCCCATCGCGCGAGCGGCCCTGGTGCAGCGCCCGCCAGAAGTCGCGGGCCGTCCAGTTGCCCAGGCCATGCGTGGGGTCGGGCGTGAGGTTGCTGGCGTACACGGTGCCAAAAGGCGTGTCGATGCCGCGGCCGCCCGCGTAGGGCACACCACTGCGCGCGCTGTGGCAGGCCATGCAGTTGCCGGCACGTGCCAGGTAGGCGCCCCGTTCGATCAGCGCCGCATTCTTGAGCTCGGGCTGGGTGTCGATGTCCAGGCCTTCACCCCGCACATTCAGCCACCACACCAGGGCGCCGCCCAGCATCATCAGCGCGGCCAGGCTGAGCAGGAACAGGCGCAGGCTCAGGCGCCGCTGGGTCATCCATTTCATGGCCGTGCCCCCTTGGGCAGGGGGCTGGTGCCGCACACGGGCAGGCCTGCCGAGCTGGCCAGGCGCGCCGCCGGCTTGCCATCGGCCGGCACCGGCTGGCTGGCCAGCCAGGTGGAGACGGCCTCGATGTCCTCCGGTGCCAGGCGGCGCACCACCTCGGCCATGCAGTCGGGGGCGTGGGCGCGGCGCTTGTCGGCCCGCCAGGCACCCAGCTGGGCATTGAGGTAGTCCCGGGGCAGGCCCAGCAGGCCCGGCACATTGGGCAGCACGCCCGTCATGCGCGGGCCATGGCATTGCACGCAGGCCGGCAGCTGGCGGGTCGGATCGCCTTGCATCACCAGCACGCGGCCGCGCTCGAGCAGCTCGCGCGAGCCGGCGGTGGGCAGCGGCGCGGGGTAAGGCAGCTCGAGTGCAGCGAAGTGCTGCGCGATCTCCCACAAGTAGGTGTCGGTAAGGGGCTCCAGCATCTGGGTCAT
>JAIXPL010000063.1 GCA_027486255.1 Comamonadaceae bacterium | reverse complement strand
TGGTGCAAAACCGCCTCCTCGAGACGCAAGGCGGCGTCGAGGTCTCGCCCATGAAGGTCATCGGCGACACCGAAAAGCGCGGCACCGAGGTGCACTTCCTGCCCGACACCGACATCTTCAAAGAAAACAACGACTTCCACTACGAGATCCTCTCCAAGCGCCTGCGCGAGCTCTCCTTCCTGAACAACGGCGTGAAGATCCGCCTCAAAGACGAGCGCTCCGGCAAGGAAGACGACTTTTCTGGGACCGGTGGCGTCAAGGGCTTTGTGGACTTCATCAACAAGGGCAAGCAGGTGCTGCACCCCAACGCTTTTGTGGCCATGGGCGACCGCATGAGCGACCAGAACACCAACATTGGTGTGGAAGTGGCCATGCAGTGGAACAGCGGCTACAACGAGAGCGTGCTGTGCTTCACCAACAACATTCCCCAGCGTGACGGCGGCACCCACCTCACAGGCCTGCGCGCGGCCATGACCCGCGTGATCGGCAAGTACATCGAATCCAACGACCTGGCCAAGAAAGCCAAGGTCGAAGTCACGGGCGATGACATGCGCGAAGGCCTGTGTTGCGTGCTGTCCGTGAAGGTACCCGAGCCCAAGTTCTCCAGCCAGACCAAAGACAAGCTGGTCTCCAGCGAAGTGCGTGGCCCGGTGGAAGACATCGTGGCCAAGACCCTCACCGACTACCTGGAAGAGCGCCCCAACGACGCCAAGATCATCTGCGGCAAGATCGTCGAGGCCGCCAAGGCCCGCGAAGCGGCCCGCAAGGCCCGAGAGATGACGCGCCGCAAAGGCGTGCTCGACGGCATGGGCCTGCCCGGCAAGCTCGCCGACTGCCAGGAAAAAGACCCGGCGCTGTGCGAGATCTACATCGTCGAGGGCGACTCTGCCGGCGGCTCGGCCAAGCAAGGCCGTGACCGTAAATTCCAGGCCATCCTGCCCCTGCGCGGCAAGATCCTGAACGTGGAAAAAGCCCGCTATGAGAAGCTGCTGACCAGCAATGAAATTCTCACGCTGATCACGGCCCTGGGCACCGGCATCGGCAACGCGGGCGCCGCCAGCAGCGACCCCAAGGCCGGGGCCGACGACTTCAATGTCGCCAAGCTGCGCTACCACCGCATCATCATCATGACCGACGCCGACGTGGACGGCGCGCACATCCGCACCTTGTTGCTGACCTTCTTCTACCGCCAGATGCCCGAACTGGTCGAGCGCGGCCACATCTACATTGCCCAGCCGCCGCTGTACAAGGTCAAGGCCGGCAAGGAAGAGCTCTACCTCAAAGACGCGGCCGCGCTCGACGGCTTCCTCACCCGCATCGCGCTCAAGGACGCCAGCATCGCCACGGGCCACGGCACCGTGCTTTCAGGCGACACGCTGGCTGAGCTGGCACGCAAGCACCAGCTGGCCGAGAACGTGATCAACCGCTTGTCCGGCTTCATGGACCAGGAAGCGCTGCGCGCCATGGCCGACGGCGTGGCGCTCGACCTCGACACCGTGGCCGGCGCCGAAGCCTCGGCCGCGGCCCTCCAGGCCTTCCTGCCCGACGCAGAGGTGGCCGGCGAATTCGACGTGCGCACCGACAAGCCCATCCTGCGCGTGAGCCGCCGCCACCACGGCAACGTGAAAAGCAGCCTCATCACGCAGGACTTCGTACACGGCGCCGACTACGCCGCCCTGGCCGAAGCCGCGCAAACCTTCAAGAGCCTGCTGGGCGAGAACGCCCGCGTCATGCGCGGTGAAGGCGACAAGCAAAAAGAAGAGCGCGTGAGCGACTTCCGCCAGGCCATGCGCTGGCTCATCGGCGAAGCCGAACGCACTACCAGCCGCCAGCGCTACAAAGGCCTGGGTGAGATGAACCCCGAGCAGCTCTGGGAAACCACCATGGACCCGAACGTGCGGCGCCTCTTGCGCGTGCAAATCGACGACGCCATCGAGGCCGACCACGTGTTCACCATGCTCATGGGCGACGACGTGGAGCCGCGCCGCGACTTCATCGAGACCAACGCCTTGCGGGCGGCGAACATCGACGTGTAAGGCGCTGCGCTCGCGGCATCCCGGCCGGCCCCCATCCGCACACCGCATTCGTGATGCCCGCGCCAAACAACACTGCCACCGCTTCGCCTGACGTCCTGCAGCTGCAGGACGTCACGCTCAGGCGGGGGAGCCAGCTCCTTTTTGAAAACCTGACGCTCTCCCTGAGAGAACGCCGCATCGGCTTCATCGGCGACAACGGCGCGGGCAAGAGCAGCCTGTTTCGCTTGGTCTGCGGCCTGGAGCAGCCCTCGGCCGGGCAAGTGCATGTGCCGGCAACGGGCGCCGATGGTGCCCGGCCCGTGGGCATGATGTTTCAGAACCCGGACGAGCAGTGGATCTTTCCCACTGTGGAAGAAGAGCTGGCGCTCAGCCTCACGGGCCGAGGGCTGCGCCGCCGAGAAGCCCTGGTGCAGGCGCGACAGTGGCTGTCCGCACGCGGCTTGGGCCATTGGGCTGAACGCGCGATCGCCAGCCTCAGCCAAGGCCAGCGCCAGCATGTGTGCTGGCTCTCGCTGCTGATCGCGGCGCCCGCGGTGCTGCTGCTGGACGAGCCCTTTGCCAGCCTCGATCTGCCGGGGCAGCTCTTGCTGCGCCAGGAGATCGCACAAGCGCCGCAGCAGGTGCTGCTGTCCACGCACCAGCTCTCGCACGTGCGTGACTTCGAGCGCGTGATCTGGCTCGAAGCCGGCCGTGTGCGCGCCGACGGCCCGGGCGCGCAGGTGTGCGCCGCTTACGAAGCCGAGGTCATGACCCGCGCTCAAGCGGGCCACGGGTCGATGAATGGGCCCACCGAGAAAGCTGGTGCATGAAAAGCCTGTACAGCGAAGAGCGCCGTTGGCTGCACCATGTCCCTGCCGGCCTGAAGTTCCTGGTGCTGGCCCTGGCGGGAACCGCCCTCTTTCTGACCCAGCGCATTGAATGGCTGGCACTCGGCGCGCTGGCTGCCGCCGGGGTGTTTGCCTCGCTCGGCCGCGGTGCGCAGGCCGTGCGGCGCCTGTTGCTGCCGCTGGGCATCGCCATTGCACTGGTGGCGGCTTTTCATGCACTCATGGGCCAGGCCCAGCTGGGCCTGGCCAGTGCGCTGCGGCTCAGCAGCATGGCCCTGCTCGGCTTTGCCGTGACCGCCAGCACGCGGCCTTCGGAGTGCCTGGACCTGATAGAGCGGCTGCTGCAGCCCCTGGCGCGCTTTGGCGTGCGCCCCGACGAGGTGGCGCTGCGGGTGGCGCTGATGCTTCGCTTTATCGACCAGTTCTTCGGCCTCTGGCAAAAGTTGGATGAATCCCACCGCCTGCGCACCGGGCGCGGCGGCGGCCTGCGCTTGCTGGGGCCATTGGCCATTCAGCTGCTGTTGGCGGCGCGGCGGGTGAGCGACGCACTGCAGCTGCGCCTGGGAAAATAAACCCTGATCTCCTTTTCGCCTTCTTGAAATGACCCCCCTGCGCTACCCCTCCCTGGCCCTGGTGTCCTTGTTTGCCGCCTTGCTGGCGGTGTTCGGCCTGATCCCGAAAATCGACCTACCCCTGGGCGTGCCCATCACCTTGCAAACGCTGGGCGTCATGCTGGCCGGCTGCCTGCTGGGCGCACGGCGGGGCTTGCAGGCCGTGCTGCTGTTCCTCGTGGCCGTCGCCATTGGTCTGCCCCTGCTCTCGGGCGGGCGGGGCGGCTTGGGGGTGTTCATGGCGCCTTCCAGCGGCTACCTGCTGGGCTGGCCCCTGGGCGCCTTGGTCACGGGCTGGCTGATGGGGCGGCTGCCCACGGGCAGCGCGCGGAAGGCGGCCTTCAGCGCCTTCGTGGCCTCGGCCCTGGGCGGCCTCTTGGTGGTGCATGTCTGCGGCGTCGTGGGCCTGGTGATGATCGCCAGCCTGGGCTGGACGCAGGCCGTGCTGGGCACGCTGGTGTTCGTGCCGGGTGACCTCATCAAGTGCGCCATGACGGCCTTCGTCACGCACACGGTCGCCCGCGGCCTGCCGGACTGGCCCCTGGGCGGACGCGTGGTCCGATGAACCTTGCAGGCCCGGCCGAGCTCATCCATGCGCCACTGGCGCATTGGGCCAAGACGCGGGGCAGCACGATC
>JAIXPL010000023.1 GCA_027486255.1 Comamonadaceae bacterium | reverse complement strand
CGAGTCCAGCGCCGAGGTGGCCTCATCGAAGATCAGCACCGGCGGGTTCTTCAGCAGCGTGCGGGCAATGGCCACGCGCTGCTTCTCGCCACCCGAGAGTTTGAGGCCCCGCTCGCCGACCATGGTGTCGTAGCCCTTGGGGGTGGAGACGATGAAGTCGTGGATGCGGGCCGCGCGCGCGGCCTCCTCCACCTCGGCGCGGCTGGCGCCCGGGCGGCCGTAGGCGATGTTGTATTCCACGGTGTCATTGAAGAGCACGGTGTCCTGCGGCACGATGCCGATGGCCTGGCGCACACTGGCCTGCGTGACCTGGCGGATGTCCTGGCCGGCGATCAGGATGCGGCCGCCTTGTCCTTGGCTGCTCACGTCGTAGAAACGGTAGAGCAGCCGCGCCAGGGTGGACTTGCCCGCCCCCGAGGAGCCGACCACGGCCACCGTCTTGCCGGCCGGAATCTGAAAGCTCACGCCCTGCAGGATGGGGCGGTCCGGCCCGTAGCTGAAGGCCACGTCCTCAAAGCGCACGTCGACCTGGCCGCTGGGCAGGCGCAGGGGGGCTGCGGATGGTGCGTCGGCCACCTCGCGCTCCTCCTCGATGAGGCGGAACATCTTGTCCAGGTCCGTGAGGCTCTGCTTGATCTCACGGTAAATCACGCCCAGGAAGCCGAGCGGAATGTAGAGCTGGATCATGAAGGCGTTGACCATCACCAGGTCGCCCAGCGTCATGCGGCCATCAATCACGCCCAGCGTGGCGCGCCAGAGCATGGCCACCAGGGCCAGCGCAATGATGAGCTGCTGGCCGGTGTTGAGCAGGCTCAGCGTAGCCTGGCTCTTGATGGCCGCGCGCCGATAGCGCTCCAGGCTCTCGTCGTAGCGGCGGGCCTCGAAGGCCTCGTTGTTGAAGTACTTGACCGTCTCGTAGTTCAGCAGCGAATCAATGGCCCGGCTGTGGGCCGACGAGTCGAGCTCGTTCATCTGCCGCCGGAACTGGGTGCGCCACTCGGTCACCGTGACGGTGAACGCAATGTAGAACACCAGCGCCACGATGGTGATGAGCGCAAACCAGATGTCGTATTTAACGGCCAGCAGTGTGAGCACCAGCGTCACCTCGATGAGGGTGGGCACGATGCTGTAGAGCGAGTACGAGATGAGCGAATGCACGGCCCGAGTGCCGCGCTCGATGTCGCGCGTCATGCCGCCGGTCTGGCGGTCCAGGTGAAAGCGCAGGGACAGGGCGTGCAGGTGGTTGAACACCTCCAGCGAGATGCGCCGGGCCGCGCCTTCCGTGGCCTTGGAAAACACCAGCTCGCGCAGCTCGGTAAAGAGCGAGGTCGACAGCCGCAGCAGGCCATAGGCCAGCAACAGACCCATAGGCACCACCAGGAAGGCGGCCGCCTCCCGGGTCTGGGGGTTCATGGCGTCCACCAGGTCCTTGAGCAGCAGCGGCACGCCCACATTGGCCAGCTTGGCGCCCACCATGAAGGCCAGCGCCGCCATCACGCGCCATTTGTATTCCCACAGATAGGGGAACAGGCGCCTGAGCGTCTGCCAGTCCGAGCGAGGAAGCGCCGGCCTGTCGGCAGAGGCAGGCGGGGTCTGGGAGTCGGCTCTGTAACGCATGGGGGACAATCTGATGCAGGGTGGGTACCGGACGATTCCGGCCTCCTCGTACACCCGCAGAACCACAGGATTGTGCCCATGTCAGATGCCTCGCCCACCCCAGCCGCCGCCCAGCCCGCCGCCTCGGGCTTGCCCCAGGACCGCGAGCTGGTGATGAAGGTCATCCCCATGCCTGCGGACTGCAATGCCAATGGGGACATCTTCGGCGGCTGGGTCATGGCGCAGGTCGACCTGGCCGGCTCGGTGCTGCCGGCGCGCTACGTCAAGGGCCGCATGGCCACGGTGGCGGTCAACGAATTCATCTTCAAGCAACCGGTGCGGGTGGGTGACATCCTGTCCTTTTTTGCCGGCATCAAGCGCATCGGCCGCACCTCCATCACGGTGCAGGTCGAGGTGTTTGCCGAGCGCTACAGCGCGCAAGGCCAGTACGTCAAAGTCACCGAGGCCAGCCTGACCTACGTGGCCATCGACGAGCAGGGCCGGCCCCGCCCCATTCCCGCCTGAGGAGCATGAGCCCAGGGCCAGAGTGTCAAGCCGGCCCCGGCAGGGGTGAACCCTCTACGGACAAGTCCTAGAGACAGGAGCGGGCAGGCGCAGCTATAAACCTGGGTCTACACATTAAAGGTTATTGCTCGTGCAGCTGCTCCAGCTGATCATCAGCGGCATCGCGTTGGGATGCATCTACGGCTTGATCGCCCTGGGGTTCGTGCTCATCTATAAAGCCACCGAAACCGTGAGCTTTGCCCAGGGCGAGCTCATGATGCTGGGCGCGTTTGCCGGTCTGGCAGCCATGGCCTGGCTGGGCTTTCCCTTCTGGCTGGCCGTGTTGTCGGCGATTGCCGCCATGGGCCTGTTTGGCCTGCTGCTCGAACGCGCACTGATCCGCCCCATCCTGGGTCAACCGGCTTTTTCCATCGTCATGCTCACCATCGGCGTGGGCTACATGGTTCGGGGCCTGATCACCATGGTGCCCGGCCTGGGCACCGACACGCATGTGCTGGCCGTGCCCTACAAGGACCAGCTCTGGCAAATCGGCGGCCTGATCCTGCCGCTGGAGCAGCTCATGGTGATGGGTTTTACGGCGGTGCTGTGCCTGGGTCTGTATGGCCTGTTCCGCTACACCCGGCTGGGCATCGCCATGCAGGCGGCCTCGCAGAACCAGTTGGCGGCCTATTACATGGGCATCCCGGTGCAACGCCTCAATGGCTTGGTGTGGGCCCTGGCCGCCATGGTGGCCGCCATTGCCGGCCTGCTGCTGGCGCCCATCACCTTTGTGCACGCCAACATGGGATTCATCGGCCTGAAGGCCCTTCCCGCCGCCGTGGTGGGTGGCTTTACCAGCCTGCCGGGCGCCATCGTGGGCGGCATGGTCATCGGCGTGGTGGAGTCCCTCTCGGGCTTTTACCTGCCCGAGGGTTTCAAGGACATCGCCGCCTACGTGGTGGTGCTGCTGATGCTCATGCTCAAACCCAACGGCCTGTTCGGCGAACGATCGGCTAAAAAAGTATGACGCGCGCTTTGAACGTCCTTACGCTCTTCTCACGCCAGTGCCAGCGTGGAACCGGCTCCGCCGGGCCACAGCTGGCGCCCCCCCAGGGGGGAGGCGCCGCAGGCGCATCGGGGGGGAGCTTCTAGTGCGCTTTGTCTTCAAAACCAGCTACGAGCAGGACCTGCGCTTGGCGCAGCACGGCGGCCATGTGTTCTGGTACGGCCTCCTCATGGCCGCGCTTCTGGCAGCACCTTGGCTGTTCGGCGAGTACCTGCTGGCACAGCTGACCTTCATCCTGATTTACTCGGTGGTGGGCCTGGGTCTGATGGTGCTGGCCGGCTTCACAGGGCTGTTCTCCATTGGCCATGCGGCCTTCCTGGGCGTGGGGGCCTACACGCAGGCCGTGCTCACGGGCATGGGCTGGCCCTTCCCGCTGGCCCTGGCCGCCGCCGGCCTGCTCTCGGCCGCGGTGGGCGTGGTGGTGGGCCTGCCGGCGCTGCGGGTCAAGGGTATCTACCTGGGCATTGCCACGCTGTCGTTTGGCTTCATCGTGGAAGAGGTGTTCGCCCGCTGGGACAGCGTGACCGGCGGCAACAGCGGCAAAACCGTGGGAGCGGTACAGATGTTCGGCTGGACGGCCGACAGCGGCACGTCCTTTTACTTCGTCTGCCTGGCCGTCACGGTGCTGGCCACGCTGGCCTGCATCAACTTGCTGCGCAGCCCCACCGGCCGCGCCTTCGTGGCCATCCGCGACTCCGAGGTCTCGGCCCAGAGCATGGGCATCCACCTGGCCTATTACAAGACCCTGAGCTTTGCTTTTTCTGCCGCACTGGCCGGCGTGGGTGGGGCGCTGTATGCGCACCAGATCCGCTTTCTCACGCCCGATCAGTTCAACATCATCCAGTCCATCGACCTTTTGCTCATGGTGGTGATCGGGGGCCTGGGTTTCCTGCATGGGGTGTTCCTGGGCGCCCTGTTCCTGATCGGCCTGCCCCAGGCCATCTCCATGGTCAAGGACTTCCTGCCTGAGGCGGTGGCCTCAGCCCCTGGCCTCAAGGCCGTGGTGTACGGCGCGGTGCTGACGGCCTTTGTGCTCTTCGAGCCCATGGGCCTGTACGGCCGCTGGCTAAAGATCCGCACCTACCTGCAGCTCTTTCCCTTCTACCGCCAAGGCATGTTCAAGCGGCAGAAATCCTTCCAGAAATCGGACCGCCTCAAATGAGCACCCCCCTGCTCCAGGCCCAGAACCTGAGCGTGCACTTCGGTGGCGTGCGGGCCGTGCACGAGGTCAGCTTCGAGGTGAACGCCGGCGAGGTGTTCACCCTGATCGGGCCCAACGGCGCCGGCAAGACCACGGTGTTCAACCTCATCAGCGGCCTGTACACGCCCACCAGCGGCCGCATCAGCTTCCAGGGCCCGCAGGGGCCGGTGGACCTGACGGGCCGCGCACCGCACCACATGGCCTTGCTGGGCATTGCCCGCACCTTCCAGAACATCGAGCTTTTCGAGCACGCCACGGTGCTGAGCAACCTGCTGATCGGCCGCCATGTCCACCGCGCGAGCGGCCTGTGGCAAGACATGTTCTTCACCTCCGGCGTGCGCCAGGCCGAGCTGCAGGCGCGCCAGAAGGTAGAGGAGGTGATCGACTTCCTCAAGTTGCAGCACCACCGCGACAGCCTGGTGGCGGGCCTGCCCTACGGCGTGCGCAAGGTGGTCGAGCTGGGTCGGGCGCTGTGCATGGGACCGCGCCTCTTGCTGCTGGATGAGCCCTCCTCGGGCCTGAATGTGGAGGAAACCGAGGACATGGCCTTCTGGATCCAGGACATCCGCGACGAGCTGGGCATCACGGTGCTGATGGTCGAGCACGACATGACCCTGGTCTCGCGCGTGTCCGACCGGGTCATGGCCATGAGCCAAGGCCAGGTGCTGGCCCTGGGCTCGCCGAGCCAGGTGCAGTCCGACCCCGCCGTGATTGAAGCCTACCTGGGCTCGGTGGACGATGTCGCCTCCCTGCGCCGAACGTCACACAGCGCAGGCGCAGCCCAGACAGGAGGACCGGCATGAGCAGCCAGGAGTCCCTGGTGAGCGCCGAGCCCCTGCTCGAGCTGCTCAACGTGGAAAGCGCCTACGGCCCCATCAAGGCCCTGCGCGGCGTGAGCCTGAAGGTGCGCCGCGGCGAGATCGCCACGGTGCTGGGCTCCAATGGCGCGGGCAAGACCACCATCCTCAAGACCATCTCGGGCATCCTGGAGCCGCGCAAGGGCTCGGTGAGCTTCAGAGGCCGTGCGATCACAGCCCAAGACCCGGCGACCATCGTGCAACAGGGCCTCTCGCACGTGCCCGAAGGCCGCGAGGTGTTCCCGCTGCTGTCGGTGCGCGACAACCTGCTCATGGGCGCCTACACGCGCAGCGACCGCGACGGCGTGGCGCGCGACCTGGAGACGGTGTTCGGCTACTTCCCCATCCTGCGCGAGCGCGCCGGCCAGGACGCCGGCCTGCTCTCGGGCGGACAGCAGCAGATGCTGGCGATCTCGCGTGCCCTCATGGCCTCGCCTGACCTCATCTTGCTGGACGAACCCAGCCTGGGCCTGAGCCCCAAGCTCACCAAGGAAATTTTCGAGATCGTGGTGCGCATCAACCGAGAGCACGGCACCACCTTGCTGCGGGGGGAACAGAACGCCAACATGGCACTGAACGCGGCCGACTACGGCTATGTGCTGGAGAACGGCCGCATCGTGATGGAGGACACCTGCCCGCGCCTGCGCGAGAAGGACGATATCCGCGAGTTCTACCTCGGCATGAAAGACGCCGGCCAGCGGGGCGAGCGCCGCTGGAAGAAAAAGAAGCACTGGAGATGATGCGCATGGCCGGCCTTTGGGACCTCTCGCACATCCAGCCCGAGACCCGCGTGGTGCTCGAGGGCGATACGCTGACAGCGCTGTTCTGGAACGGCATGGCGCAGCGGCGGGACCGGGTGTGGCTGCGGCAGAAGGAGCTGGGCATCTGGCGCAGCTGGACCTGGAACGAGGCTGGCCTGGCCGTGCGCGAGATCGCCGGCGGCCTGCTCAGCCTGGGTCTGGCACGCGGCGAGGTGGCCTCCATCCTGGCCAACACCCAGGTCGACTGGGTGCTGGCTGACCTCGCCATCCTCAGCTGCGGGGGCGTGGCCAACGGCATTTACCCCACCGACGCGGCCGATCAGGTGCACTACCTGTGCGCCGATTCGGCCACCACGGTGCTCTTCGTGGAAGACGACGAGCAGCTGGACAAGGCCCTGGCCGTGCGCGAGCGCCTGCCCCTGCTGCGGCACATCGTGGTGTTCGACCTCAAAGGCCTGCGCGGGCTCGACGACCCCGCCATCCTGGGCCTGGACGCGCTGCGCCAGCGGGGCCGGGAATTCCTGGCAGCCCACCCCGGGGCGCTGGACGAGCGCCTGGCACAGGTGCGCCCCGAGGACCTGGCCATCCTGGTCTACACCTCAGGCACCACCGGCAAGCCCAAGGGCGCCATGCACACGCACCACGGCATGGTCTACGCCGTGCGCGGCTTCAACACGCTGATTGCACAAGACGAAGAAGACGAGCGCATGTGCTTCTTGCCCCTGTGCCACATTGCCGAGCGCGCTGGCGGTGAGTACTTCGCGCTCTACACCGGTACGCGCCTGAATTTCGTGGAGAACCCCGAGACCATTCCTGAGAACGTGCGCGAGATCGCCCCCACGGTGTTCACCGCCGTGCCCCGCGTCTGGGAGAAGTTCTACTCGGGCGTGATGATCGGGCTCAAGGAGGCCAGCTGGCTGCAGCAGCGCGTCTACGGCTGGGCCATCGGGGTCGGCCAGCGCATTGCCGGCCGCGTGATTGAAGGCCAGCCGGTGCCGGCGCTGCTCAAGCTGCAGTTTTATCTGGCGCGCTGGTTGGCGCTGGACAACACGCGACGGCTCATTGGCATCCACCGCGCGCGCTTTTGCGTCACCGGCGCGGCCCCCATCTCGCCCGATCTGGTGCGCTGGTACCTGGCCCTGGGCGTGCCCATGCTGGAGGTCTGGGGCATGACCGAGACCTGCGGCGCCTCCACCGCCAACCCGGCTCAGCGCATCAAACCCGGCAGCATCGGGCCGGCGGCCAGTTTCAACGAGGTGCGCATCGACCCGAGCACGGGCGAGATCCTGGTGCGTGGCCCCAATGTCTTCAAGGGCTACCTGAACCTGCCCGACAAAACCGCCGAGACCATCGATGCCGAGGGCTGGCTGCACACCGGCGACGTGGGCACGATCGATGCCGAGGGCTACCTGCGCATCACCGACCGCATGAAGGACATCATCATCACGGCCGGCGGCAAGAACATCACGCCCTCGGAGCTGGAAAACGAGCTCAAGTTCTCGCCCTACATCACCGACGCGGTGGTCATCGGCGACCGGCGCCCCTACCTGGTGGCCATCGTGATGATCGACCAGGAGAACGTGGAAAAGTTCGCCCAGGACCGGGATATCCCTTTCAGCAATTACGCCAGCTTGACGCGCGCGCCGGAAATACAAGAATTGATCCAGGCCGACATCGACCGGGTGAACGCCGGGTTCGCGCGGGTCGAGCAGATCAAGAAGTTCTTCCTGCTCGAGCGTCAACTCAGCGCCGAAGACGAGGAACTCACCCCCACCATGAAGCTCAAACGCAAACTGGTCGAGCAGAAATACGCTGACAAAATCGAGGCCCTTTACCGATAACCCCAAGGAGACCCCCATGACCCTGAAGATCCCCACCCTCGCGGCAGCCACCCTGCTCGCGCTGACCGCCCCCCTGGCTCTGGCACAAAGCCAGGGCGTGAGCAAAACCGAGATCACCCTGGGCTCCATCCAGGACCTCTCGGGACCGCTGGCCGGCTTTGGCAAACAAATTCGCTCGGGCATGCAACTGCGCGTGGACGAACTCAACGAGCAAGGCGGCGTGGCCGGCCGCAAGATCAAGCTGCTGGTGGAAGACTCGGGCTACGACCCCAAGCGTGCCGTGCTGGGTGCGCAGAAGCTGGTGAACCAGGACAAGATCTTCGCCATGGTCGGCCACATCGGCACCGCGCAGAATCTGGCCGCCATGCCGGTGCAGTTTGAGAAGAACGTGGTCAACTTCTTCCCGGTCACGGCCGCGCGCGAGATGTACGAGCCCTTCCACCGGCTCAAGTACTCCTTTGCCGCCACCTACTACGACCAGATCCGTCAGGCCACGCCCCGGCTGGTGAAGGAGAAGAACGCCAAGAAAGTCTGCTCCATCTACCAAGACGACGAGTTCGGTCTGGAGATCCAGCGCGGTGCCGAGGACGGCCTCAAGAGCGTGAACATCACCATGGCGGAAAAGACCACCTTCAAGCGGGGCTCCACCGACTTTTCCTCGCAGGTGGCGCGCCTCAAAGCCGCCGAGTGCGACTTCGTGGTGCTGGGCACCCTGATCCGCGAGACCATCGGCACCATCGCCACGGCGCGCCGCACCGGCTTCAACCCCACCTTCCTGGGCTCGGCCGGCGCATACACGGACCTGATCCACAAACTCGGCGGCCCCGCCATGAACGGTCTGTACGCCACCATGACGGTGCAGAACCCCTACCTGGACGAGGCTTCGCAGCCCATCCGCTTCTGGGCCAACAAATACAAGACCAAGTTCAACGATGACCCGACCGTGTTCTCGGTCTACGGCTACAACGTCATTGACTCGTTCATCCGTGCGGCACAAAAAGCCGGTGGCAACCTGAGCACCGACAGCTTCGTCAAGGCCATGGACTCCATGGTCATCCCACCCGACATCTTCGGCACCCCTGAGATGACCTTCAGCGCCACCAAGCGCCTGGGCAGCAACCTCTCGCGCCTGTCGCAAATCCAGGACGGCCGTTGGAAGGTCGTCTCCGACTACATGAAGTAATGGATACCGCGCCGCCCAGCGGCGCCCCCTTTTCCACCGCCTTCCGAGGCGGTTTTTTTTCGCCGTGCAATGGGCCCCAGGGCCCGTGCCTTGGAAGGCGCGGGGCCTTCAGGAAACGATGTAGGCGCCGGAACCTGCGGCCAGCAAGAGGCCGTTGGCGCCGTGGAATTCCATGCGCGTGCTGCCCACGCGCGAGCCCAGGCGCAGCACCTCGGCGTGCATCACGAAGTGTTCGCTCACCGCCGGGCGCAGGTAGTCGATGCGCAGGTCAATGGTGCCGAGCTTGTCAAAGCGCATGGTGCGCTGCTCGGGCGGCTCGTCCATGTGACGGGCGCCCAGGGCGGCCATGCAGGCCAGGCCCCCCAGGGCATCAAGGCTGGCGCTGATCACACCGCCGTGCATGCGGCCGTGCACGAAGTGACCGATCAGCTCGGGCTTCATGTCGATGCGGGCGCTCACCCGGCTGGGCTGGATGTCCGTGACCTTCAAGCCCATGACCCGGTTGAAGACGATCTGCTCTTCAAAGAGCAGGCGCAAGGCCTCGACGAATTCGGGCTCGAAGGTCTGGACCGGGGTGTGACGGGTGGAGGTCATCAGGCTCAGAGCTTGCTGAAGTCGGGCTTGCGCTTGTCCATGAAGGCAGAAAAAGCCTCGCGGGCCGCTGGCTCGGTGAGCATGCGGCTGAAGGTGGCGCCCTCTTCCTTCATGCGCTCAGCCACCACGGCGTCTTGGCCTTTTTTCATGAGGCGCTTGGTGGTCATCAGCGAGCTCAGGGGCTTGGCGGCCAGCTTGGCCGCCTGCTGTTGGGCCAGTGCATTGGCCTCAGTGGGCGGCACGATGCGGTTGACCAGGCCCCACTCCATGGCGCTTTCGGCCGAGAAGGGTTCGCCCAGCAGCAGCGTCTCGGCGGCCCGGGCGTGGCCCATGAGGCGCGGCACCAGGTAGCTCGATGCCGCCTCCGGGCAGATGCCAAGGTTCACAAAGGGCATGGAGAACATGGCGTTGTCGCCGGCGTAGACCAGGTCGCAATGCAGCAGCAAGGTGGTGCCAATGCCCACGGCCGGGCCGCAGACGGCGGCAACCAGGGGCTTGGGAAAGGTGCTGATGGCGTTGAGGAAGCGGAACACCGGCGCATCAGCCGATTTTGGAGGCTGCTCCAGGAAGTCGGCGATGTCATTGCCGGCGCAGAACACCGTCTCATGCCCCTGGATGACCGCCACGCGCACGGCGGGGTCTTGTGCGGCCGCCGAGAGCGCTTCGGCCAGGGCGGCGTACATGGCCGCGGTGACGGAGTTCTTGCGCTGCACGCGGTTGAAGGTGATGGTGATCACGCCGTGTTCGGTGTGGGTGAGGATGTCACTCATGGGTCATTCCTTGTAGTAAACGATCTGGTGGGCCGTGGCCAGCAGCAGGCCGCTGCGCGACCACAGCTGCGCGGTCTGGTCAAAAAAGCCGTGGCGAAAATCCTGCGCCCGAGCCTGCCCCAGCAGGTACTGGCTGCCCTGCTCGGCCAGCTCCTGGCTGCCGGCATGAAAGTAAATGGTGAGCGATACCGTGCCCGCCGGCACCAGCCGGGCCCGGCGCAACCACACGCGAGGATAAAAGGCATCGGCCATGGCGGCCAGGGCCGGCAGGTCCAGCGGCCGGGCGGGCTGGTCGCGCAGCCAGAGCTGCGTGAGGCTGTCCTCGCCGCGGTCATCCAGCACCTCAGGGATGGCGCCCTGCACCAGGCGCATGTCGTAGCGCCGCACCCATTCCACCGTGTCGAACAGCACGATGGGCGCAGCCTCTTCGGGGGGCTGCACGGCGGGCATGGGCAGGTCGTTGGCACGCCAGGTGTCCCGGCGCAGTGCGGTCACGGCGGTGGCGGTCATCATGACCTGGGCTTGGCCCTGGCTCTGCTGCAGCAGCTCCAGGGTCCAGTGCTGCGTCGAGCGGTTGGTGCGCACCGGCACCGCCCGCAGCTCGAAAGGCCCCGTGGACAGGGCCACGGGGTAGTTGATGGTGAGCGCCAGCGGCTCGCCCAGGCACTCGGGATGCTGCATCAGCGCCTGGACGGCCACCGCCGCCGTGATGCCGCCATAGGGCCCGACCATGTTGGCCCAGGCCGGGTGCGTGTGGCCGGCAAAGGCGTGGCCGCCTTGCCAGGCTAGGCGCACAGCGTCGTCAAAGGGGTGGCTCATGGGCACACTGTAGCGAATGCGCCTGTGGCGGCCCGCCCGGGGCCGGCCCGCCGCAGTCGCGCTGGCGTCATACCCGCTCGAAAATGCCAGCTGCGCCCTGCCCCATGCCCACGCACATGGTGACCATGCCGTACCTGAGCTGGTGGCGCTGCAGGGCATGCACCACGGTGGCCGCGCGGATGGCACCGGTGGCGCCCAGCGGGTGGCCCAGCGCAATGGCGCCGCCCATAGGATTGACCTTGGCAGGGTCCAGGCCCAGGGTGTTGATCACGGCCAGCGACTGCGCCGCAAAGGCCTCGTTGAGCTCGATCCAGTCCATGTCCTCCTGGCGCAGGCCGGCATGCGCCAGCGCCGCCGGAATGGCCTCGATAGGACCGATGCCCATGATGTGCGGCGGCACGCCTCGGCTGGCGTAGCTGACAAAGCGCGCCAGTGGCTTGAGGCCGTGCGCCTTGACGGCTTTTTCGCTGGCCAGGATCAGGGCGCCCGCGCCGTCGGAGGTTTGCGAGGAGTTGCCCGCCGTCACCGAGCCGCGCGCAGCAAACACCGTCTTGAGCTTGGCGAGGCCCTCCATGGAGGTGTCGGGGCGCGGACCTTCGTCGAGGCTCACGATGCGCTCGCGGGTGCTCACTTCGCCGCTGTCCAGGTTCACGCTGCGTTCGTTCACGGTCATGGGCGTGATCTCGGCGCTGAATTCACCCGCCTGCTGCGCGCGTAGCGCACGCGCGTGCGACTCGCAGGCAAAGCGGTCCTGCGCCTCGCGCGAGACCTTCCACTGCTGCGCCACCTTCTCGGCCGTGAGGCCCATGCCGTAGGCGATGCCCACGTTCTCGTCATTCGCAAACATGGCCGGCGAAAGCGAGGGCGAATTGCCCGACATGGGCACCATGCTCATGCTCTCGGTGCCGGCGGCGATCATCACGTCGGCCTCGCCCACGCGGATGCGGTCGGCCGCCATCTGCACGGCCGACAGACCCGAGGCGCAGAAGCGGTTGACCGTGATGCCGCCCACACTGGTGGGCAGGCCCGCCAGCACGGCCGCCACGCGGGCCACGTTCAGGCCCTGCGGGCCTTCCGGAATGGCGCAACCGGCAATCACGTCTTCAATGGCGGCCGGGTCCAGCGAGGGCACCTGGGCAAGTGCCGAGCGCAGGGCATGCACGAGCAGCTCATCTGGCCGGGTATGGCGGAAAAAGCCGCGATGCGAACGCCCGATGGGGGTGCGCGTGGCGGCGACGATGTAGGCGTCTTGGATCTGTTTCATGAGTCTCGTTCCTCGAAGGAGTTTCTTTCCTCCCTCTCCCGCTGGCGGGAGAGGGTTGGGGTGAGGGTCTGCAGGGTTTGAAAAATTTTCGCCAGCACTGCGTCGGTCTGGGTCAGAACCTCGTGGTTCCAGATGCGCAAAGTGATGAAGCCAGCCTCACGCATAAACAGCTCACGCTGGCGATCGTGCAGCGCTGCGGTGTCATCGTTGTGCTGCCCGCCGTCGAGCTCAATCACCAGACCGAGCTCAATACAGGCAAAGTCTGCGAAATAGAGACCGATGGGATGCTGCCTTCTGAATTTCAGACCCAGCATCTGGCGGTTGCGCAGATGCCGCCACAACAAGGCTTCTGCGTCCGTGTGCCCATGGCGAAGTTGCCTGGCGCGATCCACCCTCATCCCGGCCCTCTCCCGCGAGCGGGAGAGGGAGGTGGGCCGAGTCAGCCGATCCATTGCCATGGATTCACGCTGACTTCCACCCTCTCCTCCTGGGGGGAGAGGGCAAGGTGAGGGGGACGCATCCATGAGCGCTCAATTCCTCAAGGGCTTGCCCGTGCTCATCATGGACATGATGCGCTCCTGGCTCTTGGGGTGGCCCACGAGTTGGCAAAAAGCGCGGCGCTCGAGGGTCATGAGATAGTCCTCCGTGACCAGGGTGCCGGGCTCCACGTCACCGCCGCACACCACGTGGGCAATCAGCCGGCCGATGTGGAAGTCGTGCGCGCTGATAAAGCCGCCGTCGCGCATGTTCACCAATTGCCCGGTGATGGTGGCCAGCGCATGGCGGCCAGCCGCCGGAAAGGACTTTTTGAGTGGTGCGCGCCAGCCCGAGGCGGCCATGGCTCGGGCCTCATTCAGGGCCACGAAGAGCAACTCGTCCTTGTGGGCCACGATCACATCGCTCTCAAGCAGGTAGCCCAGCTTGCGGCTCTCCAGTGCGCTGGTGCCCACCTTGGCCATGGCAGCGGCCGTGAAGCCTTCTGTGAGGAAAGGCAGCAAGTCTTTGTTCGTCGAGAGTTGGGCGTTCTCGGCGGCGCGTCGGGCAATGTAGGCCAGCCCACCCGCGCCAGGCACCAGACCCACGCCCACCTCCACCAGGCCGATGTAGCTTTCCATGGCCGCCACGCGCCGGGCACAGTGCAGGGCCAGCTCGCAGCCGCCGCCCAGCGCCAGGCCGCGCACGGCCGCCACCACGGGCACCTTGGCGTAGCGCAGACGCAGCATGAGCTTTTGCAGTTCATGCTCGGCGCCCTCGATGGCGCTCACCCCGCCCACCATGAACGCGGGCAGCATGGCCTGCAGGTCGGCGCCGGCCGAGAACAACTCGCCGGGCGACCAGATCACCAGGCCCTGGTACTGCTGCTCGGCGGTCTCCACCGCACGCAGCAGGCCTTCGGCCACGTCGGGGCTGATGGCCTGCATCTTGGTCTTGATGCTGGCAATCAGCACCTCACCGTCAAGTGACCACAGCCGAATGGCATCGTCCTCGTGCACGGTGGTGCCGGCCTTCGCAGCCGTGGGCGCCTGGGCGCCCAGCACGTCTTCAGGAAAGTGCTGGCGCGCATGCACCGGCAGCTGGCGGCGCGGCACGAAGCGGCCCTGGGCCGGGCTCCAGGAGCCCTGCGGCGTGTGCACGCCACCGGCCTCGGCCACTGGACCCTTGAACACCCAATCGGGCAGGGGCGCTTTGCACAAGGCGTGGCCGGCCTCGATGTCTTCTTGAATCCACTGCGCCACCTGCAGCCAGCCAGCCTGTTGCCAGAGCTCGAAAGGGCCCTGCTTCATGCCAAAGCCCCAGCGCATGGCCAGGTCTACATCGCGCGCGGTTTCGGCAATGCTCTGGAGATGCACGGCCGCGTAGTGGAATTGGTCGCGCAGGATGGCCCAGACGAAGCGGGGCTCGGCGCCCTCAGCATGGCGCAGGAGCTTGAGGCGCTCGGGCGCGGGCTTTTTCAGCATGCGGCCAACCACCTCGTTGGCCTTGGCGCCACCCGGCACGTACTCCAGCGTGGCGGGGTCCAGGCGCAGGATGTCGCGGCCCACCTTTTTGTAAAAGCCAGCCCCGGTTTTTTGGCCGAGCCGCTTGTCGGCCATCAGCTGTTGCAGCACAGCCGGCGTGGCGTAGTTCGCCGCAAACGGGTCCTTGGCCTCGGTGAAGTTGTCCTGCAGCGTCTTGATGACGTGCGCCATGGTGTCCAGACCCACCACGTCGGCCGTGCGGAAAGTGCCTGAACTCGCGCGGCCGAGCTTCTTGCCAGTGAGATCGTCCACCACGTCGTAGGACAGGCCAAAGTGCTCGGCCTCCTTCATGGTGGCCAGCATGCCGGCAATGCCCACGCGGTTGGCAATGAAGTTGGGCGTGTCCAGGGCGCGCACCACGCTTTTGCCCAGGGTGCTGGTGACAAAGATTTCCAGGTCGTCGAGCACGCGTGGCTCGGTGCCCGGCGTGGCGATCAGCTCCACCAGCTGCATGTAGCGCGGCGGGTTGAAGAAGTGAATGCCACAAAAGCGTGGGCGCATCGCCTCGGGCAAGGCCTCGCCCAGCGCGGTGATCGACAGGCCCGAGGTGTTGCTGGCCACGATGGTGTGCGCGGCTAATGCGGGCGCGATCTTGCGGTAGAGGTCCAGCTTCCAGTCCATGCGCTCGGCAATGGCCTCGATCACCAGGTCGCAGTCCTTCAAGAGGCCCAGATGCTCCTCGTAGTTGGCGGGCTGGATGAGCACGGCGTCTTCCGCAAGGCCCAGGGGCGCAGGCTTGAGTTTTTTCAGGTTCTCGATGGCGCGCAAAGCAATACCGCTCTTGGGACCTTCAGATGAAGGCAAATCAAAGAGCAGCACCGGCACCTTGAGGTTGACGAGGTGGGCGGCAATCTGCGCCCCCATCACGCCGGCTCCGAGCACGGCCACCTGCTTGACGTTGAATCGTGTCATGGGCTGTCCTTATTGCACGCGCTGCCACACCTGGGTGCGGAAGAAGGGGCCGATGTAGCCACGCACCTGGAGTTTTTTGCCCTCATCCAGGGGCGTGAGCCGGAGCTTGTAGGTCTTGCCGTTCTCGGGGTCGAGGATGGAGCCGCCTTCCCACACCGCCTCGGTGCCGGCCTTTTTGGCGTCACGGATGATCTCCATGCCGATCTTGGGCTGGCCCTTGCGGTCGTCGGTGCACAGGGTGCAAATGGGCTCGGGGCTGGGCGCCTGCAGGCTGCGCTCGACCTTGCCGCTCAGGCCGCCCTTGCCGTTGTCACGAATGGAAATCTCGGCCTTGGCCTGGCCTGACGCATCGTCGATGCTGCGCCACAGGCCCACGGGGCTCATCTGTGCGTGTGCCAAGCTGGACAGGGCCAGCAGGCCGGTGGCACATAGTGCTTTGAAGTTCAGTGTCATGGTGTGTCCTTTCAGGCCAAGGCCGCCTCGGTGTCCATGAGCGGCTTGCTGCCGGTGCGCGCGGTGCGCATCAGCGTGGCGGTTTCGGGGTAGAGCTTGGCGAAGTAAAAGCGCGCGGTCTGCAGCTTGGCGGTGTAGAAGGGGTCGGTGCTGCCGGCCTCGATCTGACGCAGCGCCACCTGCGCCATGCGCGCCCAGAAGTAGCCAAACACCAGGTGGCCGGCCACACGCAGGTAGTCCACTGCGGCGGCGCCCACTTCTTCAGGGTTCTGGAAGGCGCGGAAACCCAGCTCGGTGGTGAACTTGGTCATCTGGTCGCCCAGGTAGGCCAGCGGGTTGATGAACTCGGCCATCTTCTCGTTCACGCCCTCTTCTTCCACCAGGGCGGCAATGAGCTTGCCAAATTTCTTGAGCGTGGCGCCGTTGTTGCCCAGCACCTTGCGGCCCAGCAGGTCCAGCGACTGGATGGTGTTGGTGCCCTCGTAAATCATGTTGATGCGGTTGTCCCGCACAAACTGCTCCATGCCCCATTCCTTGATGAAGCCATGGCCGCCAAAGACCTGCAGGCAGGCGTTGGTGGCGATATGCCCGTTGTCGGTGAGGAAGGCCTTGACGATGGGCGTAAGCAGAGCCAGCAGTTCGGCGGCGTTCTGGCTGGTCTTTTCGTCGGGGTGGTTGAACTCCTGGTCCAGCAGCAGGGCGCAGTAGGTCGATAAGGCGCGGCCGCCTTCGGCGTAGGCCTTGGCCGTCATCAGCATCTTGCGCACATCGGGGTGCACGATGATCGGATCGGCTGGTTTGTCTTTGGCTTTGGGGCCTGAGAGCGAGCGCATCTGCACGCGGTCTTTCGCGTAGGCCAGCGCGTTTTGAAAGGCCACTTCGGTGAGCCCCAGCGACTGGTTGCCCACGCCCAGGCGCGCGGCGTTCATCATCACGAACATGGCTTGCAGGCCCTTGTTGGGCTGGCCCACCAACTGGCCCACCGCGCCATCAAGCACCATCTGCGCCGTGGCGTTGCCATGGATGCCCATCTTGTGCTCCAGGCCACCGCAGTAAATGCCGTTGCGCGCGCCGATGCTGCCATCGGCATTCACCAGGAACTTGGGCACCACGAACAGGCTGATGCCCTTGCTGCTCTGGGGCGCATCAGGCAGGCGGGCGAGCACCAGGTGCACGATGTTAGGTGCCAGGTCGTGCTCGCCGGCGCTGATGAAGATCTTGTTGCCCGTGAGCCGGTAGCTGCCATCGGGCTGTGGCTCGGCCTTGGTGCGCAGCATGCCGAGGTCGGTGCCGCAGTGCGGCTCGGTCAGGCACATGGTGCCGGTCCACTCGCCGGAGGTGAGCTTGGGCAGGTACAGCGCCTGTTGCTCAGGCGTGCCATGCGCATGCAGGCATTCGTAGGCACCGTGCGAGAGGCCCGGGTACATGGTCCAGGCCTGGTTGGCCGAATTGAGCATCTCGTAGAGGTAATTGTTCAGCACGAAGGGCAGACCCTGGCCACCAAAGTCCGGGTCGCAGGACAGCGCAGGCCAGCCGCCTTGCACGTATTGCGCGTAAGCCTGCTTGAAGCCCTCGGGCGTCTTCACGTCGTGCGTGGTCTTGTCCAGGGTGCAGCCCTGCTCGTCGCCAATGCGGTTCAGGGGCTGCGCCACCTCAGAAGCAAACTTGCCCGCTTCTTCCAACACCGCGTTCAGGGTGTCGGCGTCCACCTCGGCGTGGCGGGGCATCTGCTGGTAGGCCTGGCTCAGCGCGAACACTTCGTGCATAAGGAACTGCATGTCGCGCAGTGGGGGGGTGTATGTGGGCATGGGCGTCTCCTGGTGTGCGTGGAATGGGAAGGGCCGCTTCAGCGGCGCTGGGTTTTCTTGGCGGAGGGCTGCACACGGCTGCAGCGCTCGAGGATGCTGTCAAAGGCGAGCAAGGCGCGGTCAATGGCCCCGGGGGCCTGGAGAAAACGGGCCTCGTAGTGCAGGGCGAGGATCAGCCCGTGCACCTCGAAGGCGATCTGGCGTTCGTCGGCCTCGGGCCGCAGGTGGCCTTCGTCGCGGGCCTGCACGATGGCGCGGTGAAAAGCAGCCAGCCAGGCCTGCACCGAGGACGCCAGGGCGTCGCGCACCGGGCCGGGCCGGTCATCGAACTCCACAGCGCCGCTGATGAAGATGCAGCCCGACTGCAACTCCACCGAGACGCGCTTCATCCAGTTGGCAAACAGGGCACGCAGGCGCGGAAGGCCGCGGGGCTCGTTGAGGGCCGGTAGGAACACTTCTTCTTCGAAGCGCCTGTAGTACTCGCGCACCACCGAGATCTGCAACTCCTCGCGCGAGCCGAAATGCGAGAACACGCCGGACTTGCTCATCTGCATGAGCTCGGCCACGGCGCCAATGGACAGACCCTCCAGCCCGATCTGCGTGGCCAGGCCCAGCGCAGCCTCCACGATAGCCTGCTTGGTTTGCTGGCCCTTGAGCTGGGCACGCGCCGCGAGGGGGGCGCGAGTTTGGGCAGGGGCGGGGGAGTGGGTGCTGGACACGATGGAGGGCTTAAAAAGCACGGTCGTGCGATTTTTACCGAAAAGAGGGCCGTGTCAATCGGACAATGCGCTGGGAAAGGTTTTTAAAGGGGCGCTGCCCCCGGCTTCGGGCTCAGCCCTTGCCGAGGTTGGCCACGCCGCTGGCCACATGCCCGGCGGGCACGTGCTGGGCGGCCGAATGCACGTGGCCGGTTTGGTCGTCAAAAAAGAAGTCGGGCTCAAACTCCCGCAGGAACTCGCCCTTGGCCAGACCCCCCAGGAACATGGCCTCGTCGACCTCCACGTTCCAGTTCATGAGCGTGCGGATGGCGCGCTCGTGCGCGGGGGCGCTGCGGGCCGTCACCAGCGCGGTGCGGATGCGCATGCGGGACGTGCCCACCTGCTGCAGCCGGTGCAGGGCTTCGAGCAAGGGCTTGAAAGGCCCGCCCAGCAGGGGCTGGCCGGCCTTGGCGCTCTCATGGGCCTGGAAGGCGTTCAGGCCCTGCGCCTGGTACACGCGCTCGGCCTCGTCGGAGAACAGCACGGCGTCACCGTCAAAGGCAATGCGCACCTCGTTCGGATGCTCCTGGCTGGCCTGCGCCGATTGCGGGTACACCTGGGCGGCGGGTACGCCGGCGTCGAGCGCGGCACGCACATCGCTCAGGTGGGCCGAAAGAAACAGGTTGGCGTTCAGGGGCTTCAAGTAGCGCCAGGGCGCCTCGCCGCGGTTGAAGGTGCCGCGCTGGATGTTCAGGCCGTAGTGCCGCGCCGAGCGAAACACCCGCATGCCCGAGACCGGGTCGTTGCGAGAGAGGATCACCACCTCCACCCGCTGCGCGGGCTTGGCCGGGCTGAGTGTTTCTTCCGGGCTTTCGGGGGCCTCATTGAAGGCCAACAGCTTCTTGATGAGCGAAAACGCCACGCCAGGCTTGGCCGGCACGTCCAAACGGTCGAGCTGCAGCTGCATGTAGTTGGCGTCGGGCTTGACGCCAGGGGCAGCCCCATGGCTCAGGCCCTCTTCAAACACACGGTTTTCTTCCTCGAAGTCGAACAAGGCCCGCGAGGAAATGGCCACCACCAGTTGGCCGTCGAGGCTGATGCTCATGGCCTGTGCTCCTGACCCTGTGCGACTCCCTCCCCCACTGGGGGAGGGTAGGGGTGGGGGCCGGCATCAGGGACAAGCTCCGTGGCCCGCGATGCCCTCGCCCCGGCCCTCTCCCGGGGGGAGTGGGAGAAAGCGATTTTTTCGCGCAGGCAAGTCGGGCAATAGCAGCCCTGCGCCTCTCGGCCGAGCATTTCAGCGGGCAGCGCGGGCAGCTCCAGGCACCAGCAGCGCTGGTCGGGCTGGGGGCAGCACTCGAACGAGGCGCCGCATTGGGCGCAGGAGGAAGCGGTCATGCCAGTGATGGTAGTCAATGCACCGGCCGCCTCAAACCTCAGCTCTTGAGGAAGAGCTTGTAGACCGGGTTGTCGGTTTCTTCCACGCAGGGGTAGCCCAGCGTGGCCAGGAACTGCTTGAATGCCGCGTTATCGGCCTTGGGCACCTGCAGGCCCACCAGGATGCGGCCGTAGTCGGCACCCTGGTTGCGGTAGTGAAAGAGGCTGATGTTCCAGCCCGGCCGCATGGTGGAGAGGAACTTGAGCAGCGCGCCCGGCCGCTCCGGAAACACAAAGCGGAGCAGGCGCTCGTCGCGGGCCAGCGCCGTGTGGCCGCCCACCATGTGGCGGATGTGCTCCTTGGCCAGCTCGTCGTGCGTGAGATCCAGCGCCTTGAAGCCGCTGCGCGTGAACAGGCTGGCAATCTTGGTGCTCTCGCCCTTGCCCTGGGTCGTGAGGCCCACGAACACATGCGCCTGGGCGCTGTCGCTGATGCGGTAGTTGAATTCGGTCACGCTGCGCGGCCCGCCTGGCAGCGCGCCAATGAGTTCGCAGAACTGGCGAAAGCTCCCGCGCTCTTCGGGAATGGTGACGGCAAACAGCGCCTCGCGCTCTTCGCCCACCTCGGCGCGCTCGGCCACAAAGCGCAGACGGTCGAAGTTCATGTTGGCGCCGCACAGAATGGCCGCGTAGGTGGCGCCCTTTTTCTTGTGGCGCGCAGCGTACTGCTTGATGGCCGCCACCGCCAGGGCGCCTGCCGGCTCCACGATGCTGCGCGTGTCCACGAACACGTCTTTGATGGCCGCGCATACCGCGTCGGTGTCTACGGTCATGAACTCGTCCACCAGCTCGCGGCTGATGCGAAAGGTCTCCTCGCCCACCAGCTTGACGGCCGTGCCGTCGGAAAAGAGGCCCACATCGTGCAAGCTCACGCGCTTGCCGGCCGCCACTGACTTCATCATGGCGTCGGAGTCGTTCATCTGCACGCCAATGACCTTGATCTCCGGGCGCACCGCCTTGATGTAGTTGGCCACGCCCGAAATCAGACCACCGCCGCCAATGGCCACGAACACCGCGTCGAGGTCCTGGCCCATGGCCTGCACCTGGCGCAGCATCTCCATGGCCACGGTGCCCTGGCCGGCGATCACGTCCGGGTCATCAAAGGGGTGAACGAAGGTCAGGCCCTTCTTTTTTTCCAGCTCCAGCGCGTGCACATAGGCGTCGGAATAGCTCTCGCCCTGCAGCACCACCTCACCGCCGAAGCCACGCACCGCGTCAATTTTGACCTGCGGCGTGGTCGAAGGCATCACGATCACCGCCCGCGTGCCGAGCTTGCGCGCGGCCAGGGCCACGCCCTGGGCATGGTTGCCGGCCGAGGCGCAAATCACGCCCTTCTTGAGCTGCGCTGGCGTGAGATGCGCCATCTTGTTGTAGGCCCCGCGCAGCTTGAAGCTGAACACCGGCTGCTGGTCTTCGCGCTTGAGCAGCACCGTGTGGCCCAGCCGGGCGCTCAGGTTGCGCGCGGGCTCCAGAGCCGACTCGACCGCCACGTCGTAAACACGGGCCGTCAGGATCTTTTTCAGGTAATCGGCGGGGGTGAGCGCCGTTTTGATCGGCTTGACTGAAGAGGCTGGGGTCTTGGGCATTGAAATATCCACGGAGCGACAGGATCATATAGGGAGGTACATGCCAAAATCTGAGCACCATGCGACTGGCCGCATCACACATCGACATCATCCACAGCACTGCCAGGCAGTTGCTGGGAGACGACGTGCAGGTGACTTTGTTTGGCTCGCGCACCGATGACCATCGCAAGGGCGGAGACATCGACCTATTGGTGGAGGTGCCGCAAGCCATCGACGAACCCGCAGTGATAAGCGCACGCCTGGCCAGCCGCATTTCTAGAGCGATGGGCGGTCGACAGGTCGATGTGGTGTTGGCCGCGCCCAATCTGCAGCCGCAAGCCATTCACCAGATTGCCAGGCAAACCGGGGTGGTGCTGTGAAGATCGACGCAGGACTGCAAGCGCGGCTGCAGTTTCTATGCCGCGTGGTGCACAAGGAAGCCCTGCACCTTCAGGACACCGACACACGACTCTTCACCGATCTGCGCCTGCCCGAAGACATGGTGCGCATCGAGAACGACCCCGTTCTGGCCGAACGCCTGGATGCCTTTGTCAGCCGGTTTGGCCGGCTGCAAGACACACTGGCCGACAAGTTTCTTCCCGCTTTGCTGGAAGCCATGGCAGAGCCTAGAGGCGCCGCTTTGGAGAACCTCGACCGGGCCGAAAAACTCGGCTGGATCGACTCCGCTGACGATTGGCTCGGCATGCGAAAACTGCGCAACCAGATGGTCCATGAATACATTGAAGACCAGGTGATCCTGTCGAGCGCGTTGCGCGCAGGGCATGCGTTTGTCCCCACGCTGATAGACGCCGCCAATCGCCTGATTCGCAAGGCAGAGCAGCAACTGCCCCCAGCCTGAGTCCAGCGCTGTCCAGGCTGCCTGACTGGCCCAAGCAAATCACCCAAGAAAAAAGGCCCAGACTTTGCAGTCTGGGCCTGTAAATCCACCCTTTTCGGAGGAGTGGAGGAGACAAGGGGTGCAACAATATTGCCGAGGCGGGTGGCCTGCGCCACTTATTGATGCGATGTTTGAATTATAGCCACAGCATGCTGCGGCGCAACATGCTGTAGGACCCCGGGCCGTGAATCTGCCCGATTTTTTCAATTAATTGGTAACAAGAAAGACCGCAATTCATGGAATGCATCGTCAGCTGGGCTGGGCCACAGGCCATTTCGGGCCAAGGCTCAGCCATGTCCTTCATTGCCCAAACCGGCAGCGGCCACACCCTGGTGATGGACGGCGCACCCGATGCCGCCAAGCCCGAGAACGGCGGCGCCAACCTGGCCCCGCGCCCCATGGAAACCGTGTTGGCCGGTGCCGGCGGCTGCACCGCCTATGACGTGGTGCTCATCTTGAAACGCGGCCGGCACGACGTGCGCGGCTGCTCGGTGCAGCTCAAGTCAGAGCGGGCCGACACCGACCCCAAGGTCTTCACCAAGATCCACATGCACTTTGTCGTCACCGGCAAGGGCCTGGCCGCCGCCGCCGTGGAGCGGGCCATTGCCATGAGCCACGACAAATACTGCTCGGCCACCATCATGCTGGGCAAAACGGCTGAGATCAGCACCAGCTTTGAACTGGTGGAGGCAGCCTGAGGGCTCCTGCTTTATAGATAGTGCGCCGTGGTGGTCATCACCTTGGCCGAGGCCTGCATCAGGGCCTTGACGGGCCCCGGCAGCTCGCGTGCGCCGGCGTGCTCGGCCTCTGAGGCGTGGCGGGCCTCGTCGGCCTTCATCTGCGCCACGATGGCCCGGGAGGGCGCATCGGCGGCGGGCAAGCGGTCCATGTGAGAGGCCAGGTGAGCTTCTACCTGGCGCTCGGTCTCCTTCAAAAACCCCAGGCTGACGGCATCGCCCACCCGCCCCGCCACCAGCCCCAGGCCAAAAGCGCCGGCGTACCAGAGCGGGTTCAGCAGCGAAGGGCGTGAGCCCAGTTCTTGAAGGCGCTCATGCGTCCAGGCCAGGTGGTCTTCTTCTTCCTGGCCGGCCTGCTGGAAATGCGCGCGCAAATGCGCATCGCGCGTGCCCAGGGCCTGCGCGGCATACAAGGCCTGGGCGCAGACCTCTCCTACGTGATTCACGCGCATCAGCGCGCCGGCCAGGGCAAGCTCTTGGGGGCTTAAGTCTGGCGCGGGCACATGCGCGGCCGGAGAGGGCCTGCGCGCGCGGGGGGCGGCAAACAAGGTGCGCAGCGCGCCATCGGCGGCCGTCAGCAAAGGATCGAGGAACAAGCTCATAGGGTTTTCACCATGCGGGGCTGCAGTCTATCGCCAGGGCAGCTTTCTGTGCGGCCAGGGGCTGTTGCAGGCCTGCAACGGATATGGCCCCAAACACCGCATTTTTTTTGCGCAAGCCCAACAGCTCTGTTGCAATCGCTTCAGCTTCCAGTAACGGAGCTTGGTACTAGGCCAT
>JAIXPL010000001.1 GCA_027486255.1 Comamonadaceae bacterium | reverse complement strand
TGTTTGCGCTGCCGCAAGACCTGTACATCCCGCCCGATGCGCTGAAGGTGTTCCTGGAAGCCTTCGAAGGTCCGCTGGACCTGTTGCTCTACCTGATCCGCAAGCAGAACTTCAACATCCTCGACATCCCCATGGCGGCGGTGACGCGCCAGTACCTGAGCTACGTCGACGAGATCCGCAGCACCAACCTGGAGTTGGCGGCCGAGTACCTGCTGATGGCGGCCATGCTGATCGAGATCAAGTCACGCATGCTGTTGCCGCCCAAGAAGACCCCCGAGGGCCAGGAGCCTGAAGACCCGCGCGCCGAGCTGGTGCGGCGCCTGCTGGAGTACGAGCAGATGAAGCTGGCCGCCCATCGACTCAATGAGGTGCCGCAGTTCGGCCGCGACTTCGTGCGGGCGCAAATTTACGTGGAGCAGTCCCTTCAGCCGCGCTTTCCGGATGTGCACATGGCCGACCTGCAGGAGGCCTGGCGCGACATCGTCAAGCGCGCCCGCCTGGTGCAGCACCATGTGATCAGCCGCGAGGAGCTCAGCGTGCGCGAGCACATGAGCATCGTGCTGCGCAGGCTTCAGGGCGCGCGCTTCATGGAGTTCCAGGACCTCTTTGACGTCACGCGGGGCATGCCGGTGCTGGTGGTGACCTTCATCGCCATGCTGGAGTTGGCCAAGGAGGGCCTGCTGGACATCACCCAGGCCGAGGCCTTCGCCCCCATTTACGTGCGCCTGGCCTACACCCCGGCCTGAGCGCCGCTCCTCGCATGACCCAATCCACCGCCCCCGGCTCCCCCTATGGCACCCTGCCACCGGCCAGCGTGCCCGGCAAGCGCAAACCAGTGAGCCTGCCGCGCCTGCGCGAGATGCAAGCGCAGGGCGACAAGATCGTCATGCTCACGGCCTACGACGCCACCTTCGCCGCGGTGGCCGATGCCGCCGGCGTGGAGTGCATTCTGGTGGGCGACTCGCTGGGCATGGTCTGCCAGGGCCTGACCAGCACCGTGGGCGTGTCGCTGGAGACCATGCGTTACCACACCGAGAGCGTGGTGCGCGGCCTGCACCGAGTGCAGGGCACGGCCTGGGTCATCGGGGACCTGCCCTTTGGCAGCTACCACGAGTCGCGCGAGCAAGCCTTGCGCAGCGCCACCGTACTCATGCAGGCCGGCGCGCACATGGTCAAGCTCGAAGGCGGCGGCTGGACCGCCGAGGTGGTGCACTTCCTGGTCGAACGCGGCATCCCCGTGTGCGCCCACCTGGGCCTGACGCCACAGACCGTGCATGCCCTGGGCGGCTACCGCGTGCAGGGCAAAGGCGAGGAGGCGGCCACCACGCTCAAGCGCCACGCCCATGAACTGCAAGACGCGGGCGCTGCCATGCTGGTGCTGGAGATGGTGCCGGCGGCCCTGTCGGCCGAGCTCACGCGCGAGCTGGACCGCTGCGCCACCATCGGCATCGGCGCGGGTGCAGGCACCGCCGGTCAGGTGCTGGTGATGCACGACATGCTGGGCGTGAACCTGGGCAAGATGCCCCGCTTCGTGCGCAACTTCATGGAAGGCGCGCCCAGCGTGCGCGAGGCCATGGCGGCCTATGTGCAGGCCGTCAAGGGCGGCCACTTTCCAGTGGACGCCCAGCACGGCTGGTGAGCTGGCCGCAGGCAGGCTTCGGGTGAGCTTGGCGCCGCGCTACAGTTCGTGCCCATGAAGATCGTTCACACCCTTGCCGAGCTGCGTCAGGCGCTGGCGGCCAGCCGCCACCCCGCCTTCGTTCCGACCATGGGCAACCTGCACGAGGGCCACCTCGATCTGGTCCGCCAGGCGCAGGCCCTGGGCGACATGACGGTCGTGAGCATCTTCGTCAACCGGCTGCAATTCGCACCGCACGAGGACTTCGACAGCTACCCCCGCACCCTGGAGGCCGATGCACAGAAGCTGCGCGCGCAGGGCTGCGATTTGGTGTTTGCACCCTCCGAGCGCGAGATGTACCCGCAGTTGCAAACGTTCAAGGTGCTGCCCGACCCGGCCCTGGCCGACATCCTCGAGGGCCATTTCCGGCCGGGCTTCTTCACAGGCGTGTGCACCGTGGTGATGAAGCTCTTCCAGGCGGTGTTTGCGGGTAAGGCCGAAGGCACGGCGGTGTTCGGCAAGAAGGACTACCAGCAGGTCATGGTGATCCGCCGCATGGTCGAGCAGTTTGCGCTGCCGCTTGACATCGTCAGCAGCGAGACGCTGCGCGCCGATGACGGCCTGGCCCTGTCCTCGCGCAACGGCTACCTGAGTCCGCAGGAGCGCAGCCAGGCCGTGAAGCTGGCACAGGCGCTGGCCGCCCTGGGGCAGGCCGCGCAGGCCGGCACAGGCCGCAGCCTGGCGGCCCTAGAGGACGAGGCGCAGCAATCCCTGGCCGCGCTCGGCTGGCAGCCCGATTACCTCACGGTGCGCCGCCGCAGCGATCTGCTGGCGCCGGCAGAGGGCGAGCTTGGAACGCAGCCTCTGGTGGTGCTGGGCGCAGCGCGCCTGGGCCGCACGCGGCTGATCGACAACCTGGAAATCTGAGGCTCAGGGGCCTGAAGCGGCCCTCAAGCGGCCCTCAAGCAGCCCTCAATCGGCACTAGCGCAGCTCGGGCGCCGGCTCGCGGCCCATGAGCATGGCCACGGCCTGCTGCGGCTGCAGCTGGCCATCGAGCAGGGCCACCACAGCCTGGGAGATGGGCATCTCCACGCCCAGCGCCTGGGCGCGGCGCACCACGGTGCGGGCGCTGTACACGCCCTCGGCCACATGGCCCAGCGAGGCCACGGCCTCCTGCAGGCTCAGGCCCTGGGCCAGCAAAAGGCCCACTTGGCGGTTGCGGCTCAAGTTGCCGGTGGCCGTCAGCACCAGGTCACCCATGCCCGACAGGCCCATGAAGGTCTCGGCGCGTGCCCCCAGGGCCACACCCAGGCGGGTGATCTCCACCAGGCCGCGTGTGATCAGCGCCGCCCGGGCATTAAGCCCGAGCTGGAGGCCGTCACAAAAACCGGTGGCGATCGCCAGCACGTTCTTCACGGCCCCGCCGACCTCCACGCCCACCAGGTCGTCATTGGCATACACGCGCAGGGTGGGATTGTGAAAGGCCTCGACCAGGGCCAGGCGCACCTCGGCGTGTTCGCTGGCGGCCACCAGGGCGGTGGGCAGACCCTGGGCCACTTCGCGTGCAAAGCTGGGGCCGCTGAGCACGCCGCAGCGCAAGGCGGGCGCCACTTGCGCCCGGATCTCGTGGACCATGAGGCCCTGGGCGGCGCCCTCGCCGGCTTGCGGCGCCTCAAAGCCCTTGGACAGCCAGGCCACCGGAGCCTGTTGCTCGCGCAGCTGCGCGAGCAAGCCGCGCACGCCGGCCACCGGCGAAGCCAGAATCACCAGGTCCTGGCCCTCGACCACCTGGGACAGCGCATCGCTGCGCAGTTGCAGGGTCTCGGGCAGCCGCACCTCGGGCAGGTAGCGAGCGTTGGTGCGCGTGGCCTCCATGGCACGCACGGCCTCGGCGTCGCGGGCCCAGAGCGTGAGCTGGTGGCGCTGCGGGCTCTGGGTGCTGGCGTTGACCGCCAGGGCCGTGCCCCAGGCACCGGCACCGATGACGAGGATCTTCATGCCTGAGGGCGTGGCGTCTGGCCGCCTCAGGCGGCCGAAATGCCGGCCTGGGCCGCAGCTTCCTCGAGCTGCTGCTGGTAGAGCATCTGGAAGTTGATCTCGGCCAGGTGCACCGGCGGAAAGCCCGCGCGCTGCACCACATCGGCCACGTTGCTGCGCAGGTAGGGGTAGACGATCTGCGGGCAGGCAATGCCCACCACCTGGCCCAGCTGCTCCTCGGGAACATGCCGGATCTCGAAGATGCCGGCCTGCTTGACCTCGATCAGGAACACCGTCTTGTCCTTGATCTTGGTGTGTACCGTGGCCATCACCGACACCTCGAACATGCCTTCGGCCACCGCCTCATGGCCCACCGCCAGCTGGATGTCCACCTGGGGTTGTTCCTGCTCCAGCAAGATGGCTGGGGAGTTGGGTTGTTCGAGGGAGACCTCTTTCAGGTACACGCGCTGGATCTGGAAAACGGGTTCGGCTTGCTGGTCGGCCATGGGGGTCCTTGATGGGTTGGGAAAGCGCCTGCGCTTCAAGCGCGAGGACGGTGGCCGGATTATCTCAGGCCCGCATGCGCGGCCTGGCTCAGGCCTGGACCTCGAAGCGGGCCAGCGCCGCCTGGTGTGGCCGGGCCGCACGCTGCAGACTGGGCGCCAGCTGATGGGTCTCGACGCCCTGCACGAAGGCCAGCACCAGCTCACGCGTGGCCTGCTTGACGGTGGCATTGAGCTCGGGACCATCGGCGGAGGTGATGCGGTCGGTGAAGATGCTGTGCGAGCCCTGCGAGAACACGGCCAGCGCCTTGGGCCGGCTGCCAATGGCCTCGAACACCGCCACGCGGTCGCTGGCGGAGCTTTCGTAGCCGGGGATCTTGATCACGTCCTCTTTGGTGGTGATATGCAGGCTGGGCAGGGCGATGGGCGAGACGGTTCCGGCGAGGTCAGGCTCCCCATAAAAAGGCGGCGTGGACAGCAGCACCACCGCACCCACGCGCGAATCAAGCAGGGACGGCAGTTGGACGGCCCCGCTCACGCGGGCGCCGGCCACCAGCAGCGAGGTGTTGGCGCCGTAGGAATGGCCCGCCGCCACGATGGAGGAGACCTCAAAAGGCAGCCCCTCCTGGGCGATGCGGTCCAGGCCGAAGCTCAGGTCGCGGGCGCGGGCGACCGCTTCCTCGCTGCTGATGGCGCGGCGCATGCGCTCGAAGGTCTGCAGGACAGGGCCTCCCCAGAGCCCACGGTCGCTGCCCACGTGCTGCAGGTGCAGGCTGGCGACGCCGTGGCTGGCCAGGTGGCGGCCGATGTAGCTGTAGCCCAGGCGCGAGCCGCCGATGCCATGGGAGAAAACGACCAGCGGCCCCTTCTGCCGGTCCGGCAGGTACAGGCGCGCGGGCACGGGACGCTGCCGGGCTGCATCGGTCCAATCAAAGTCCAGCACGCGCAGGGGCGTATCAGGCGCCGACCAAGCCAGAGCCGCCCAGCCAGAACCGGCCGCAGCGACCAGGGTGCGAAGCACCTGGCGGCGGCCAAGGCGCTCGCTCGCCAGGATAGAAGAAACAACAGGGCGTTCAGGCATGTCTGTGCCTTCAGTGCGCCAGGCCGAACGGCCTCACGGCGAAACAGCCGAACAGCCTAAAGGGCTGTAGGCTGCAGGCCGCGCAGGGGTGAAGGCCGCAGTGCTCAGGCGGACACCTCGCCCTGCAGCAAGGGCAGCAGGCCACCGCGGGCGTCCAAGGCCATGAGGTCATCGCAACCGCCCACATGGGTCTGACCGATGAAGATCTGCGGCACGGTACGGCGGCCGGTGACCTGCATCATGTGCTCGCGCTCGCCGGGCACCTGGTCGATCCGGACCTCCTCGACCTGCTCAACCCCGCGGCGCTTGAGCAGCGCCTTGGCTTGAACGCAGTAAGGGCAGGAGGCGGTGGTGTACATCTTCACGGCTTGCATGGGAACTCCGGGACATCAGGGGGTCAGGTCAAAAGGGACTTCACCATGCCACAAGCGAGCAAGGACGGCAGGCCCGTGGTGACCCGGCCCTGGCCCGACCTGGGTTTTGTGGACCCTGCCAGACGCGCTTCAGGCTTTCTCGACAGGCAGGCCCGATTCCCGCCAGGCCTTCATGCCGCCGGCGATCGCCTGGGCCTGCTCGAAGCCGAGCTTCTTGGCCATGGCGGCCGCACGCGAGGCGCGCGAACCCACCGGACAGACCATGATGACAGGCAGGCTCTTGTTCTTCACCAGTCCAGCCAGCTTGCCCTCGACCTCGCCAAAGGGCAGATTCTTCGAGCCCACCACGTGGCCCTGGGCAAATTCATGCGGCTCGCCCACATAGATGACCACGGCCTTCTCGCGGTTGATCAGCTGCACCGCCGCGGAGGGGCTGAGGCTGCCAGCGCGCGTGCCGCCGGCGATCACCGGCCACAACAGCAGGGCACCCGAAGACAGCGCCACGGAGATCAGCATCCAGTTGTCCATCAAGAATTTCACGGGGATCCTTCGTGTCAGAGAGCGTCAAACCCGAGATTCTAGAATGCGGGGCTCAAGCGTGCCGACCCGACCCGCATGCCCTGCGCCCGGGCGAGGCGAGGCCGCATTTCAATCGACCACCAACGCTCCTGCCCATGTACAAACTCGTGCTCATCCGCCACGGCGAATCCACCTGGAACCTTGAAAATCGCTTCACTGGCTGGACCGACGTGGACCTCACGCCCACAGGCCTGGCGCAGGCGGTCTCGGCCGGCAAGCTGCTCAAGGCCGAGGGCTATGACTTCGACCTGGCCTACACCAGCGTGCTCAAGCGCGCCACCCGCACGCTCTGGCATGTGCTCGACGAAATGGACCGCACCTGGCTGCCGGTGGTACACAGCTGGCGCCTCAATGAGCGCCACTACGGCGCGCTGCAGGGCCTGAACAAGGCCGACATGGCCAAACAGTACGGTGACGAGCAGGTGCTGGTCTGGCGCCGCAGCTACGACACGCCGCCGCCGGCGCTAGAGCCGAGCGATCCCCGCAGCGAGCGGGGCGACCGCCGCTACGCCAAGCTCGAGCCCGGGCAGGTGCCGCTGACCGAATGCCTGAAGGACACGGTGGCCCGCGTGCTGCCTTTCTGGAACGAATCCATGGCCCCGGCGATCAAGGCCGGCAAGCGCGTGGTGGTGGCCGCCCATGGCAATTCCATCCGCGCCTTGGTGAAGTACCTCGACGGCATCTCCGACAGCGACATCGTGGGCCTGAACATTCCCAACGGCATTCCCCTGGTCTACGAGCTCGACCAGAACCTCAAGCCGCTGCGCCACCATTACCTGGGCGATGCCGAGGCCGCCGCCAAGGCGGCGGCGATGGTGGCCGCACAGGGCAAGGGCTGAGCCCGCTGCGCCGGGGGAAATGGATACACGGCCTGCGGCCGGCGGGTGTATATTGCTGCTCACTTTGCGGGAGCAGCGCCCCGTGCGGCGCCAAGCGCCCCCGCCAAGCCATCAAAGGTCGGTATGGGTCAGAAACTCAAGATAGCGGGCTGGATTTCCCTGGGCGCGGTAGCCGGCGCTCTCACCACGGTGCAGTTGCAGGCGGTGGCGCGCAACAACCTCTCGCCCCTGCCGCTGGAAGAGCTGCAGCAGCTGGCCGCCGTGTTCGGCATGATCAAGAGCGACTATGTCGAGCCGGTGGAAGACAAGAAGCTCATCACCGACGCTATCTCCGGCATGGTCTCCAGCCTGGATCCGCACTCGGTGTACTTCGACAAGAAATCCTTCAAGGAATTCCGCGAAGGCACCTCGGGCCGCTTTGTCGGTGTGGGCATCGAGATCAGCCAGGAGGACGGCCTGGTCAAGGTGGTCTCGCCCATCGAAGGCTCGCCCGCCGACCGCGCCGGCCTCAAGCCCAACGACCTGATCACCAAGATCGATGACACCCTGGTCAAGGGCCTGTCGCTCAATGAGGCCGTCAAGCGCATGCGCGGCGAACCCAACACCAAGGTGCTGCTGACCATCTTCCGCAAGGATGAGAACCGCACCTTCCCGGTGACCATCACCCGTGAGGAGATCCGCACGCAGTCGGTGCGGGCCAAGATGATCGAGCCGGGCTACGCCTGGGTGCGCCTGTCGCAGTTCCAGGAACGCACGGTGGAAGACTTCGTGACCCGCGTGGAAGCGCTTTACAAGCAAGACCCGCAGCTCAAGGGCCTGGTGCTGGACCTGCGCAACGACCCAGGCGGTCTGCTCGATGCGGCGGTGGCCGTCTCGGCGGCTTTCCTGCCCGAGAACGTCACGGTGGTGTCCACCAACGGCCAGCTGGCTGAAAGCAAATTCACCTACCGCGCCGCGCCCGAGTACTACGTGCGCCGCGGCTCAGACCCGCTCAAGCGCCTGCCAGTCAGCCTGAAAAAGGTGCCGCTGGTGGTGCTGGTCAATGAAGGCTCGGCCTCGGCCAGCGAAATCGTGGCCGGAGCCCTGCAGGACCACAAGCGCGCCGTCATCATGGGCAGCCAGACCTTCGGCAAAGGCTCGGTGCAGACCGTGCGGCCGCTGGGCCCCGACACGGGCCTGAAGATCACCACCGCGCGCTACTTCACGCCCAGCGGCAAGTCCATCCAGGCCAAGGGCATCATCCCCGACGTGCTGGTGGACGAAACGCCCGAGGGCAGTCCATTTGCCGCCCTGCGCTCGCGCGAGGCTGACCTGGAAAAGCACCTGAGCAACGGCTCCAACACCGAGCAGAAGGACCCGGCCCGCGAGAAGGCGCGCGAGGAGGCCCTCAAGAAGCTCGAGGCCGCCTCCAAGCTGCCACCCGAGCAGCGCCGCCCACCCGAGTTCGGCAGCGACAAGGACTTCCAGCTGATGCAGGCGCTCAACCAGCTCAAGGGCCGCCAGGTGCTGGCCAGCAAGACGCAGGCGCCGCGGACCGAAGAGAAGAAAGAGAACTGAGGACCGCCCGTCCCACCCTGCCACACCCGCCGCCCGGCGGGTTTTTCTTGCATGAACGACGCCCAACTGCTGCGCTACTCGCGCCACATCCTGCTCGATGACATTGGCGTGGAAGGCCAGGCCCGCCTCCTGGCCTCACGCGTGCTGGTGGTGGGCGCCGGCGGCCTGGGCTCGCCCGTGGGCCTGTACCTGGGCAGTGCCGGGGTGGGCCACATCACCCTCGTGGATCACGACCGGGTGGACGCCACCAACCTGCAGCGGCAGATCGCGCACCGGCTCGAGCGCGTGGGGCAGAACAAGGCCGACTCGCTGGCCCAGAGCATCCGCGAGATCAACCCCGATGTGGCGCTGCGCTGCATCACGCAGCGCGCAGACCCGGGCTTGCTGGACGAACTGCTGCCCCAGATGGATCTGGTGCTCGATTGCACCGACAACTTCGACACCCGTCAGGCCATCAACCGTGCCTGTGTGCAGCACCGCGTGCCGCTGGTCTCAGGCGCGGCCATCGGCTTCGATGCCCAGGTGAGCGTGTACGACACACGCCAGACCCAGGCCCCCTGCTACGCCTGTCTTTTTCCGCCGGAGGCGCCGCCTGAGGAAGTGCGCTGCGCCACCATGGGCGTGTTCGCACCGCTGGTGGGCATCATTGGCAGTGTGCAGGCTGCCGAGGCCCTGAAGCTGCTGGCCGGTGTGGGCGAGCCGCTGGCGGGGCGGCTGCTCATGCTCGACGGGCGACGCATGAGTTGGAGCGAGATCCGGCTCATGCGGGAGGCCGGCTGCAGCGTCTGCGCCGGCCTGCGCAGCCCCTGAGCGAGCACGCCGCCATAAGCCGGACCAGCGCCGGCCGGCGCAAGGAACGGGCAACTCAGTCGATTAGCTTGTTCTTCAGCGCGTAGTAGGTCAGATCGCTGTTGGAGGTCAGGCTCATCTTCTCCATCACGCGCGTGCGGTAGGTGCTCACGGTCTTGACGCTCAGGGACAAGGCCTTGGCGATGTCACCGGCCGTCTCGCCCTTAGCGAGCTTGAGGAAAACCTGGAATTCACGCTCGGACAGCTGCTCATGCGAGGCGATGTCGTTGGGGCGGTTGAGTTGCTGGGCCAGCAACTCGGCCACGCTGGGCGTGATGTAGCGCTTGCCCAGGGAGATGACGCGGATGGCGTTGACGATCTCGGCCGGGTCGCACTCCTTGTTCAGGTAGCCGCTGGCGCCCTGGCGAATGAGGTTCACCGCGTAGTGCTCCTCCGGGTAGCCACTGAGGATGAGGATGCCGACATCCGGTGCCTTGGCGCGGATCATGGCCAGCGCGTCGATGCCGCTCTGGCCGGGCATGGACAAGTCCATCACCAGGATGTCCAGCTCCACATTGCGCACCAGGTCGATGGCCTCACGGCCACTGGCAGCTTCTCCCGCGACCCTCAGATCCACCTGGTCCGAAAAGAACTGCTTGAGTCCTGAACGAACGATGGCGTGGTCATCAACGATTCCAATTTTGATCATGTCCCTGCTCCCCCAAACGGTTACCAATTGAAGTGGTCTGGCAGTGAAAACTGTTGAGCTTTATTACTCATTTATGTGCTGAAGACAAAACCATTATTAACGAATAGTTTTCAATGATTAACTGGACAGTTATTTAAATTGCATTTATTCCATTTTTAAATGCATATGGCTGAGCTGTCCTTGATGGAGGCCTAGGCGCCCAGCGGTCATCGGCCAAATTCAAAGCAGCGAACCTGGCCTGGCGCGCCAGGCAGCCACAGGCTCACCCCATTGAAGACTCCATTAAGGAGGACTCCACTGAGCCTTCCTACAGCGGCTTGAAGTGCGCGACTACAGCCCACGAGGCTGCGAGCCGATGAAGGCGCGCCAGCCCCCGGCTTACGCTGACTCACCGACTCACCTCGGTATGCCCAAGGTTTCCGCCCCCACTGCGCCGCTGCACCGCACCACCATCATGAACCACCTCTCTTCCTCCGACTCCCACCCTGCCACGTCCTGTCTGGAAGCGCCGCACGAGCGCCGCTGGACAGGCCGCGCCGAGCCCCTGGTTGGACAGCTCTCCTCACGGGCGCAGCAACTGGCACGCCAAGGCATGGACCTGGCCGCGAACGCAGGTGCCAGGGCGCAGGAATCCTGGGCGCGCTATGCCGACGTCACCACCGGCTATGTGGTGCGTCAGCCCGTTCGCTCCGTGCTTGTGGCCGCCGCCGTGGGCGCCGGTCTGGCGCTGCTGATCGCCGCCTCCAGCCGCCGCCGCGACTGAGCTGTCCGGCCCACGCCATGCTGCACCCTCTTTTTTCGACGGTGGTCCACCGCCCAGACTTGGTCCTGGACCACCTTTCGGCCTATGCGGCCTTGCTGCAGGCCGAAGCCTCGGTGGCAGGCCACGACTGGTTGCAACGCGTCCTGGCCTGGGCGCTGGTGGCTGCCGGCGCCTTGCTCTTCGTGGTGTTTGCGGGCGTGGCACTGATGGTGAGCCTGGTGCTGGCGCAGTTCCACTGGGTGCTGGTGGCCGTGCCCGGCTTCTTCCTCATGGTGGCGCTGCTGGCCTATGCGCGGGCCCGACAGCATCAGCCGCCTCAGGCTTTTGCGGACCTCAAAGCCCAGTTCGACAACGACGCGCGCGCCCTGCGCTCGGTTAGCTGAACCCCAAGCCCCGTGCCCCACACACCACCCTCCCGCTCTGCCAGCGCAGCCTGCGAACGCCTGGCGCTGAGCCGGCGCGAATTGCTGCGCCACATGAGCCAGAACCCACAAGCCCACGACCCCCATGCGCCCCCTTACGGGGACCGACCTGACGATCTAGCCGGGCAGGCCCATGCACAGCGCGAGGCCCACCGCATGGAGGCCGAGAGCGAGCACGTGGGCGGCGCTTGGCAGAACATCCGCGAGGCAGCCAGCGCTTGGTGGCACGCGCACCCCGCGCGCCTGGCCCTGGAAGTGGCCGAGCCCGTGTTCGAGAAGTACGCACGCGCCCACCCCATGCGCGTGCTGGCCCTGTCGGCAGCCGCCGGAGCCGCCTTGGTGCTGGCCCGCCCCTGGCGCCTGATCTCGGTCACGGGCCTGCTGGTGGGGGCCGTCAGATCCACCCAGGTCTCGGCCCTGGCATCGGCCATGCTGCGACCACGCGGACCCCAGCCGGCGCGGCCTGAGGAAGGCACACCCGAGCCCACTGCCTGGCGCGGCACCGGTACCAACACCCACACCCACACCCATACCGCGGCGCATGGCCCCCTGCACTGAGCCTGGGCCCACCCCCATCTGCAACCACCCCAAGGAAGACCACCATGACACACCAACCCACCCGCCTGCTGCGCATCCTGGCGCTGGCCACCCTCACGGGCGCCACGCTGCTGAGCGGCTGCGCCGTGATGCGAGGCCAGGAGACCGCCGGCGCCTATGTCGACGACGCCGCCATCACCACGGCCATCAAGGCCAAATTTGTGGAAGACAAGATCGTCTCGGCCGGCTCCATCAGCGTCGAAACACTCAACGGCACGGTGCAGCTCTCAGGCTTTGCCACCTCCGCGGAAGAAAAGAGCAAGGCCGAACAAATTGCGCGCAACAGCCGTAATGTGCGCGCGGTGCGCAACGACATCATCGTGCGGCCCTGATCCCCGAGCCGCGCGCACTCAGCCGCCCGGCTTGCAGGAGCCGTGGCGCTGCCTGAACTGGCGCGGCGGCTCAGGCCGATCCTGGGCAAACAGGCCCCGCCGGGCCGCCTGGGCTTGCCGCTGCTCCTGCAGATAGGGGCTGGGATCCTGCCCGAGGCGGTAAGACCAGGCATGGCCCTGGGCCACCATCCAGCGGCCCACATCCTGGCCCTGCCAGTACAGGCGCGCCAGCTCGCGGCCATAGCTGTCATGGCCGCTGCCCACCAGGGTGACGGTCTGCTGCCCCACCAGGGCCTGCAGCGCTTCGCGGGCGGCTTCACCGCCGGCCTGGCAGATCTCCGGCGCATCGATGCCCTGGAGCCGCACCGGCACGGTCTGTTGCTCGTGCGGGCCGCGCACATACACGGTGTCGCCATCGGTGACATGGACCACCGTGGCGCGCCAGGTCTGGGCCTGCGCGTGAAGCAAACCGGGCCCCACGGACAGCAGCAGCCAGGCCAGGACCATGGAGGCGCGCGGCGTGCGCCGCAAGCAGGCCTTGCTCATTCGTTTCCACCAACTGCGCCCATCCACGTCCGGCCCTTTCTCGAATCCAGGCGAGTCTCCCTTGCCCATGGGCTCAGGCCGTGATGATCCACCCTTCCAGGGCATCGGCATGGTCCGGCAGGCCAAAGCGTGCATGGCCTTGCTGGTGCTGCTGCTCGGCCCAGGCGGCCTGCACCAGGCAGAGCACGGCATCGAGCGCATCGCCACTGCCATCGTCGACCAGCGCATCGCGCTGCGCATGGCTGAGCTTCAGGCGCAGACCCAGGCGCGTCTGGCCATTCTCGAGCGCCGTGAGCAGGTCTTTGCGCGCAATCAGCCGCTCAGGCGTCTGCAGGGCCTTGGCATCGTTCTTGTAGCTGCGCCGGGGGCTGCCGCTGGCCTGCAGCAGCTCACGCGCCAGCAGGCCCGGGTAGGCTTCCAGGCCCACGCGCTCGGGCAGATGCGCCGTCTGCGGTGCGGCCGCGCGGGCCGCTGGCGCGCTCAGGAGCACCGGCAGGTGCACGCCGGCCTGCAGAAGGCGGGGCACACCTGCATGCAGCATGTAGGCCACAGGCGGGTTGACCCATTTCATGGAGGAACTCGAGCCGGCCGGCAGGTCGGTGGCGCGGTGGGCGAACTTGCCGCCTACGGGGCGGCTGTTGCAAAACCCGGCGAAGGCCTGGCGGATCTCTTCGCGCGTGAGACCGGCATAGTGGCGCATGCACTCGGGCCAGGCCAGCGGCCAGCCCAGGGCCTGCACCAGCTCGCGCGGCAGGCCGAAGGGGAAATCGAAGCCGCAGAGCCAGGACTGGTCGCGCGCGAGCCAATCGGAGAAGGCGTCAAGGGATTCGATGCGCTCGAGTCCCAGCAATTGCACCCGGCCCCGCTCGAGCGTGCCCGTGGCAAATACGATGGGCTTGCGCCGGCTGGGGCTGCTGGAGAAGTCGCAGCCCGCAAGCAAACGGGCCATGGGCTGCGCCGTCAGGTCCGGCCCATGATGGAGGCGGTGACCATCAGCTCCTGCAGCAGGGCCAGGGCCACATCGCCAGAGACGGCGTAGGGGTCGAGCTCGGGCTTTTCAGAGTACTTGAGCACGATGGACGTATTGAGCTTGGCCAGGTTCACCAGACCCATGGTCCAGCCGCCGAAACTGCGTTCATTGATTTCGGCGTAGCTCAGCAGCACCACGTCCTTGTGGCGCGGATCGCGCTGGATTTGGCCGTAGAGCTCGTTGACGGCCGTGCGGCCTCCTTCGAGGGCCTGCAGATAGATGCCGTTGCCGTAGCAAAGAATGCCGGTGATGCCCCAGGCCGGGTTATGGCTGCGCGAACTGGTGAGGATGGCCTCGGTGGCCTCGGAGGACTGGGGATCAACTGCGCGGCTGGCGTAGATCAGACGAACCAACATGTTTTGTGCCTGCAAACCGAAGGGAGGAAGACAGGGCCGCCGACAGGGCCGCCCCAGGGAAAATCAATCGATGGTCCGCTTGGGAATCAAGGACAGGAATTCGCGGCGCAGGTTGGAGTCCTTGAGGAACACACCGCGCATGACCGAATTGATCATCTTGCTGTCCAGGTCCTTCACGCCGCGCCAGCCCATGCAAAAGTGGGTGGCTTCCATCACGATGGCCAGGCCGTCGGGCTGGGTTTTTTCCTGGATCAGGTCGGCCAGCATGACCACCGCCTCTTCCTGGATCTGCGGACGTCCCATGACCCACTCGGCCAGGCGCGCGTATTTGGACAGGCCGATGACGTTGGTGCGCTCATTGGGCATCACGCCGATCCAGACCTGGCCGATCACCGGGCAGAAATGGTGCGAGCAGGCACTGCGGACCCGGATGGGGCCAACGATCATCAGCTCATTGAGGTGCTCGGCGTTGGGGAATTCGGTGACGGCCGGCGCATTGACGTAGCGGCCCTTGAAGACCTCGGTGAGGTACATCTTGGCCACGCGGCGCGCGGTGTCATTGGTGTTGTGGTCGTTAGCCGTGTCGATGACCAGGCTCTCGAGCACGCCCTGCATCTTGACCTCGACCTCGTCCAGCAGCTTGTCCATGTCACCCGGTTCGATGAACTCGGCGATGTTGTCGTTGGCATTGAAGCGCTTGCGCGACTTCTGGATGCGCTCGCGAATCTTCACCGACATGGGTACGCCCTCGTCGGGAAGCACGTCCGGGTCAAGGGCTGGAGTTGATTTCATAAGCATCTCCAATGGTATCAATGTTTTGTCACAAGACGAATACAGCCGACTAAGGGCTAGAGGTCGCGGAGGACCCCGCAGGGTCAAGAGCCGCCATCAGGGCCTGCAACTCGGCCAGGGTGCTGGCCTCGTGCAGCGGCTTGTCGGGCCGCAGGCGCGCCATGCGGGGAAAGCGCAGGGCCACGCCGCTTTTGTGGCGCGGGCTGGCCTGGATGCCCTCGAAGGCCAGCTCGAACACCAGGCTGGGCCGCACGCTGCGCACGGGCCCGAACTTCTGCAGGGTGCTGCGGCGGATCACGGCATCGACCTGCTTGAACTCCTCGTCAGTCAGGCCCGAATAGGCCTTGGTAAAGGCCACCAATTGCAGCGGCTGCGCCGTCAGGGCCTGGCCGGGCTGGGCCGGCAGCGGCTCGCCGCGCGCAATGGACTCGATGACGGCCTGCGCCTCCTCGGCGCTGGCGGGCGGGCGGTTCCACACCGCAAAGGTGTAGTCGGTGTACAGCGAAGCCCGGCGGCCATGGCCGGCCTGGGCGTAGATGAGCACGCCATCGACCGTCATGGGATCGACCTTCCATTTCCACCACAGCCCCCCCTGGCGGGTGCGGCCCACGCCATAGGCCGAATCCAGGCGCTTGAGCATCAGGCCCTCCACACCCAGTTCGCGGGCGGCCTGGCGAGCCAGGGTGACCTGGGCCCAGTCAGGCTCACGCAGCGCCGGTGAGACGGCCAGGCCCGTGCCACGCAGACCCTCCTCCAGCCGCTGGCGCCGCTGCCCCTGGGGCAAGGCGCGCAGGTCCTGGCCGTCGGCCTCCAGCAGGTCGTAGGCCAGGAACACGACGGGCGCACGCGCAAGCAACTGGGCACTGAGCCGCTTGCGGCCCAGACGCTGCTGCAGCAGCTTGAAAGGGGCCGGACGGCCGCTGCCCCACAGGCCCGGGCCCGGCGAGCCTGGCGCAGGCCCTTGCCAGGCCAGCAGCTCGCCATCGAGCACCGTGCCCTCGGGCAAGGCCTGGGCCAGGGGCAGCAGCTCGGGGAAGGCCTCGGTGACCAGTTCCTCGCCGCGTGACCAGATCCACACCCGGCCGGCGCGCTTGACCAGCTGCGCGCGAATGCCGTCGTACTTCCATTCCACCAGCCACTGCTCAAGCGGACCCAGGCACTCGTGCAGCGGCGCCTCGGGCAGCAGCGCATGGGCCAGGAAGAAGGGATAGGGCCGGCCATCTGTTGGCGCACCGGCCGAACCGGCCTGCGCGGGCGCGATCAGCGCGGCATAGGCGGCCGCTGTGGGGGGCGAGCGGGCATCGGTGTAGCCCATCATGCGCTGGGCCACCAGACTCGGCTCAAGCCCCGCATGCTGCGCCAGGGCCCGCTGCACGAGCAGCCGGCTCACACCCACGCGAAAGCCGCCGCCGGCGAGCTTGACCCAGAGCATGCGGCCCAGGCTATCGAGGCCCGCCCACTGCGTTTGAATGCGCACGCGCAGCTCCGGCTCGGGCAAGCCGCGCAGTGGCAATAGGCGTTGCTGCACCCACTCAGCCAGCGGGGCCTCGTCCGGGGCCTGGCCGGGGGGCAGCACATGCGCGATGGTCTCGGCCAGGTCGCCCACGGCCTGGTAACTGGCCTCAAACAGCCAGTCCGGCAGGGCCGCCAACTCGCAGGCCAGCGCGCGCAGCACCGAGGTGCGAACCACCTGCCGTGGTCGGCCACCCGCCAGAAAGTAGACAGCCCAGGCCGCATCGTCCGGCGGGGCCTCGGCCAGGTAGCGCTGCAGCGCCGCCACCTTGGCCGCCGTGGAGGTGGTGGCGTCGAGCTCGGCGTACAGCGTGGCAAAGCGCTTCATGCCGCGGCTCCGTCCTCGGCGGTTGTGGGGGCCTCGGCCGCTTCGTTGCCGTACTGCGTTTCAAAGGCCTCGGCCTGCAGGCCCTGCGCCTGCAGATAGCGCACCAGCACGTCGACGCTGCCATGCGTGACGATGACGCGCTCCGCCCCCGTGGCCGCGATAGCGGCCTGCAGGCCCGGCCAGTCGGCGTGGTCGCTGACGACGAAGCCGCGGTCGTGCCCGGCGCGGCGGCGTGCACCGCGCAGCTGCATCCAGCCACTGGCAAAGGCGATGGAAGTCTCGCCCAGACGGCGCAGCAACTGGGGCGTGGCGGCGTTGGGCGGGCACAGCAGCAGCGCCCCGGCCAGGCCCGCCTCGCGCGCCTTGGCGGCCGTGGTCCAGCGGGCCAGCGGCAGGGTCTCGGGCAGGGCCACGCCGGCAGCGCGGTAGGCCTCGTTCAAGGCCGCCACCGCAGAGTGCACCAGGATGGGGGCGGGGCCGCCGCCCAGGCCGCTGAGCAGGCGCTGGGCCTTGCCGAAGCTGTAGCCCATGAGCACGCTCACCCGGCCATCAGCGGCGTTGGCAGCCCACCAGCGGTGGATGTCGGCAAACAGCTCCTCGTCGGGGCGCCAGCGGTAGATGGGCAGGCCGAAGGTGGACTCGGTGATGAACACCTCGCAGCGCACGGGCTCGAAGGGCGTGCAGGTGCGGTCGGGCGCGACCTTGTAGTCGCCGCTGGCCACCCAGGTGCGGCCGCCATGCGACAACCGCACCTGGGCCGAGCCCAGCACATGGCCGGCCGGGTGCAAGGACAGCTCGACGCCGTGGTGGCTGATGCGTTCGCCATAAGGCAGGGTCTGCAGGGAAATACCACCGAGGCGGGCACGCAGCACGCCTTCACCGGACGCCGACGCCAGGTAGTGACCGTGGCCGGGCCGAGCGTGATCCGCATGCGCGTGGGTGATGACGGCGCGGTGCACCGGCCGCCAGGGGTCGATGTAGAAATCGCCGGCCGGGCAATACAGGCCCTGCGGCCGCAGCACGATGAGGTCGTCGGGGCGGGCCATCTCAGTAGCGGTGGCCGGTGAGCAGCAGGGCCAGGCGCATGAGCCCGTAGGCCAGCTGATCGAGCAAGCGCTGACGCCAGGGGCGGCGGCCGTGGTCCTCGGGGCGCACCAGGCGGCCGTGGCTGGCGATGGCCGCAAGCAGGCGGGCGCGCAGGGTCTGCGCGAAGGCGCGGTCCTCCATCACCACATTGGCCTCGCGCGCCAGCAGCAAGCTCAAGGGGTCGAGGTTCGACGACCCGACCGTGGACCACTGCCCGTCCACCACCGCCACCTTGGCATGCAGGAAGCTGGTCTCGTATTCGTGGATCACCACGCCCTCCTGCAGCAGCGCGTGGTAAACCGAGCGGGCTGCGTGGTACTGCATGAAGTACTCGTAACGGCCCTGCAGCAAGAGCGTGACCTTCACGCCGCGGCGGGCGGCCAGCACCAGGGCGCGCTTGAGGCGGCCGCCCGGCAGGAAATAGGCGTTGGCGATCAGCACCTCCTCACGGGCCCGGCCGATGGCCTTGCGGTAGGCGCGCTCGATGCTGTTGCGAAAGCGCAGGTTGTCGCGCAGCACCAGCAGGGCACGGGCGTCTCCGGCCAGCGGCGGCGGCTGCAACACCCGCTCGGCGCCCATGCGCGCGGCCTGGCCGGCCTCGCGCCAGGCCTCCCAGGCCTGGGTGAGCTGGCGGTGGCGCATGCTGTCGCCCGCCTGCACCCGCCACCACAGCTGGGCCATGACATCGCAGGCCTGCCGGGCCACGGCACCGGCCACCTGCACGGTGAAGTCAAAGCGCGGCGCCTGCAGCGGGCCGTGGTTGGGGTCGTACAGGTCGTCCAGCACGTTGATGCCGCCGCAAAACAGCAGCTGCTTGTCAATGACGCAGAGCTTGCGGTGCAGCCGCCGCCAGCGACCTGGTGCCAGCAGCAGCTTGAGCAGATCCCAGCGGCCTCGCACCGGCGAATAAACCTGCCATTGCACGCCCGCCTCGCTCAGGGCCTGCAGCCAGACGGGGCTCAGCGGCGCGGTACCCACGCCATCGACCAGCACCTGCACCGTCACGCCGCGGCGGGCAGCGCGCATGAGGGCTTCGGCCACCTGGGCAGCCTCACCGTGGAGATCGAAGATGTAGGTCTCGAGCTGCACCCAGTATTGCGCCGCATCCAGGGCACGGATGAGCGCCGGAAAAAAGTCGCGCCCGCCCTGCAGCAGGTCGCAGGAGGCGGGCTGCACAGCGGGAGTGAAGGAAGCAAGGCTCACGATGCAGGGCCCTGGAGGGCCGTCAGGCCATGGAAGCGGGGCAGCCAGAGCACGGCTTCGGCGTTGGAGGCGGAGAAGCAGGCGTCAGCGGCCGCGCACCAGTCCAGCCACTGGAAGGCCTGGTGCTCACGGGGCGACAGGCGCACGGGCGTGCCGGCCGGCACGCACAGGCTAAAGACACGCTCGGTGTTGTGCGTCACCCCCGGGGCATAGCGGTGGCGCCAGGCCGGGTAGATCTCATAGGTGTTGCTGAGCTTCCAGTCGCGAAAGGCCTTCAGCGGCGCCTCGATGCCGGTTTCCTCCCACACCTCGCGCTGGGCGGTGTGGCGCAGGCTCTTGTCGGCTTCATCGATCGAGCCGGTCACGCTCTGCCAAAAGCCAGAATGGCCAACCCGCTCGATCAGCAGCACCTGCGCCTCGGGCGTGTGGATCACCACCAGCACCGAGCGGGGGATCTTGTAGTCGGGTGAGACCGTCATCGCCCCATTCTAGGAAGCCCCCGCCATGAAAAACGCCACCCGAAGGTGGCGTCGTTCGCGCCGCTGAAGACCAGACTCAGGCCGGCTGCAGGTTGCGCAGGCGGATGTGCAGCTCGCGCAGCTGCTTCTCGTCAACCGGGCTGGGCGCCTGTGTGAGCAAGCACTGGGCGCGTTGGGTCTTGGGGAAGGCGATCACGTCGCGGATGGACTCGGCGCCCGTCATCAGCGTGACCAGGCGGTCCAGGCCGAAGGCCAAGCCGCCGTGCGGGGGCGCGCCGTACTGCAGGGCGTCAAGCAGGAAGCCGAACTTCTGCTGTGCTTCCTCGGGGCCGATCTTGAGGGCACTGAACACCTTGCTCTGCACGTCGGCACGGTGGATACGCACCGAGCCGCCACCGAGTTCCCAGCCGTTGAGCACCATGTCGTAGGCCTTGGCGATGCAGCGGCCGGGATCGGTGTCCATGAAGTCCTCGTGGCCGTCCTTGGGTGCCGTGAAGGGATGGTGCACGGCGCTCCAGCGCTGGCCTTCCTCGTCGAACTCGAACATAGGGAAATCAACCACCCACAGCGGCTTCCAGCCGGCGGTGAACAGGCCCGTTTTCTTGCCGAACTCGCTGTGGCCGACCTTCAGGCGCAAGGCGCCGATGCTGTCGTTGACCACCTTGGCCTTGTCGGCGCCGAAGAACAGCAGGTCGCCGCTCTGCGCGCCAGTGCGCTTGAGGATCTCGGCGATCGCCGCGTCATGGATGTTCTTGACGATGGGGCTTTGCAGGCCCTCGCGGCCGGCGGCCGCATCGTTGACCTTGATCCAGGCCAGGCCCTTGGCGCCGTAGATTTTGACGAACTCGGTGTAGCCATCGATCTCACCGCGGCTCATCTCGGCGCCGCCGGGCACGCGCAGGGCCACCACGCGGCCACCGGGGGTGGTGGCCGGGCCGCTGAAGACCTTGAAGTCCACATCCTTCATCACCTCGGTGAGCTCGGTGAATTCCAGGTTCACGCGCAGGTCGGGCTTGTCCGAGCCGAAGCGGTGCATCGCCTCGCCATAAGGCATCACGGGGAAGTCGCCGAGGTCCACGTTCATGGTGCTGCGGAAGATGTCAGTGATCATGCCCTGGAACATGTCACGGATGTCCTGCTCGGACATGAACGAGGTTTCGATATCGATCTGCGTGAATTCGGGCTGGCGGTCAGCGCGCAGGTCTTCGTCGCGAAAGCACTTGGTGATCTGGTAATACCGGTCAAAGCCGGCCACCATCAGCAGCTGTTTGAACAGCTGGGGCGACTGCGGCAGCGCAAAGAAGTGGCCATCGTGCACGCGGCTGGGCACCAGGTAGTCGCGCGCACCCTCGGGCGTGCTCTTGGTGAGCATGGGGGTCTCGATGTCCACGAAGCCGTGGGCATCGAGGAACTTGCGCACCCCCATGGCCACGCGGTAGCGCAGCATGAGGTTGTTCTGCATGTAGGGGCGGCGCAGGTCCAGCACGCGGTGCGTCAGGCGTGTGGTCTCGGAGAGGTTGTCGTCATCGAGCTGGAACGGGGGCGTGACGCTGGTGTTGAGCACCACCAGTTCATGGCACAGCACCTCGATCTTGCCGCTCTTGAGGTTGTTGTTCTCGGTCCCCTCGGGGCGCTTCCTGACCAGGCCCTTGACCTGCACGCAGAACTCGTTGCGCAGGTCCTCGGCGATGGCGAACATCTCGGCGCGGTCGGGGTCGCAGACCACTTGCACATAGCCTTCGCGGTCGCGCAGGTCCACGAAGATCACGCCACCGTGGTCTCGGCGGCGGTTGACCCAGCCACACAGCGTGACGGTCTGGCCGAGCAGCTCATCGGTCACCAGACCGCAGTAGTGGGAACGCATTTGGGAAGCGGTGGAAACCTTGGACATAAACACTCGCAGTTGTGGCCCCGAATCAGGGGCCTGGAAGCCTTGGAAAGTTACTTGGGCTGGTCCGGCGTGCCGGGCGGCACGACCACGCCCATGGAGATCACGTAGGTGAGCGCCTCGTCGACGGACATGGCCAGCTCGATGCAATCGCTGCGTTTGAGCATCACGAAATAGCCGCCGGTCGGGTTGGGCGTGGTGGGCACGTAGACGCTGATGTACTCACCGTCCAGGTGCGACTCGATGCCACCGCCGGGGGTGCCCGTCTGAAAGGCAATGGTCCAGACCCCAGGGCGCGGCCACTGGATCAGCAGCGCCTGGCGAAAGGCATTGCCGTTCTCGGAGAACAGGGTGTCCGAGACTTGCTTGACGCTGGAATAAATGGACCGAACGATGGGGATGCGGCCGAGCAAAGAGTCCCACCAGGACACCAGCTTGCGGCCCAGGAAATTGCTGGCCACGGCGCCGATCACCAGCACGATGAGCAGCGCCAGCAACACGCCAAAACCCGGAATATGGATGCCCAGCAAGCGGTCCGGATGCCAAGCCTCGGGCAGGATCTTCAGGGTCTGGTCCAGGCTGGTGATGACCCAGTTGAGCACCCAGATCGTGATGATCAGGGGCACCAGGACCAAGAGGCCCGCCAGCAGCCAGCGACGAACGGCGGCCATCACTCGGCCTTGGCCGGCGCCGCCGGGGAGGCAGTGCTGGCCGTGGAGGCCGACTCGGCCGGGGTGCTGGTGCTGCTGGACTCAGCTGCCGTGGTCGGGGCGCTGGTGCCGGAGGCCGCGCCGCCCGAGCCCCCGCGGAAATCGGTCACGTACCAACCGGAACCCTTGAGCTGAAAGCCGGCCGCGGTGACCTGCTTGTGAAAGGTCGAGGCACCGCATTGCGGACACACCGACAGGGGTTCGTCGGAGATTTTCTGCAACACGTCCTTGGCATGGCCACAGGACTCACACTTGTAGGCGTAGATGGGCATGGTCGGATTGGTTGGTTGAGAAAATCACAAAACCCTCGATTATAGGAGGGCAAGTGATCCAGGACCGGCCCTCAGTGCATGCCCGCCAGCTTGTGGTGAGGCCCGTGGTGGTTGGCGATGGCCTGGGGGCCGAGCGAGCCGATCAGCATGCCTGCCAGGCTGGCCAGCACCCCAGCCAGCTGTGCGGGGAAGACCTCACCGGCCGGCGTGAACAGCAGCAGGCCCCAAGTCAGCAAGCCCAGCACGATGGCAAAGAGCGCGCCCTGGGTGGTGGCTTTCTTCCAGTACAGGCCGAAGGCCAGGGGCACGAAGGCCCCCACCAGGGTGACCTGGTAGGCGCCGGAGACCATCTCGTAGATGGACGAGCCCTGCATCAGGATGGCGTAGGTCAGCACGAAACCGCTGAACACAAGCACGGTCACGCGCATGGCAAACAGTTCCTGCCGGTCCGACTGGTGCGGGCGGAACTGGCGCCAGATGTTCTCGGTGAAGGTGACGCTGGGCGCCAGCAGCGTGGCCGAGGCGCAAGACTTGATGGCCGACAACAGGGCTCCGAAGAACAGCACCTGCATGACAAAGGGCATTTTTTCCATCACCAGGGTCGGCAGGACCTTCTGCGGATCCTCGGCGATCAGGGCCTGGGCCTGCTCGGGCATGATGATGAGGGCGCTGACCACCAGGAACATGGGCACGAAGGCAAAGAGGATGTAGAAGATCCCGCCGATCACCGGGCCGCGGGTGGCGGCATAAGCGCTGTTGGCCGACATGACGCGCTGGAACACGTCCTGCTGAGGAATGGAGCCCAGCATGATGGTGATGGCCGCGGCGATGAAGAAAACGATGTCGTGAAAGTTCGGCTCGGGCCAGAACTTGAACATGTCCTGACTGACGGCCAGCGCGATCACCTTGTCGGCTCCCCCGGCTTCATGACCGGCAAAGACGGCCAGGATGCCCAGGCCCAGCACCAGGATGATCATCTGAATGAAATCGGTCACGGCCACCGACCACATGCCGCCGAACAGCGTGTAGGCCAGGATGGAGACCACGCCGATGACCATGCCCACAGGCATGCTGATGACGCCGCCCGACAGCACATTGAACACCAGACCCAATGCGGTGACCTGTGCGGAGACCCAACCCAGGTAGCTGACCATGATGATGACCGAGCAGACCACCTCCACCGAGCGGCCGTAGCGCTCGCGGTAGTAGTCGCTGATGGTCAGCAGCGTCATGCGGTACAGGCGCGCCGCAAAGAAAAGACCCACCAGGATGAGGCAGCTGCCTGCGCCGAAAGGGTCTTCCACCACGCCGCCTAGGCCACTGTTGACGAACTTGGCGGGTATACCGAGTACCGTCTCCGAGCCAAACCAGGTGGCAAAGGTGGTGGTGATGATCATGACCAGGGGCAGGTGCCGCCCGGCGATGGCGAAATCGGCCGTGTTCTTGACCCGTTTGGCCGCGACCAGGCCGATGGCGATGGTCACCAACAGGTAGGCAAAGACAAGGGTAAGCAGCATGAAGGTATCTCCGCGCGAATCAGTCCATGAAGTTAGTAAAAGGGATTGAGGTGTGACCAGAGCAGCAGCACCAGCAGGCTGGCGACAAAGCCCAGGCCCAGGCACAGCAGAATTTGCAGGAAGGCATTGGTGCGCCGCTGCTCGGCCAGGAGTTGATCGATCTTCTGCGCATCCTGTCGGGGAGGCTGGCGCAGGAAGTCATGCAGCAGGCGCGGCAACTGCGGCAGCAGCTTGGCGTAATGGGGCGCCTCGGCCTTGAGCTGCGACCAGAACTTGGCAGGCCCGACCTGCTCGACCATCCATTTCTCCAGGAAAGGCTTGGCCGTGCTCCAGAGGTCCAGGTCGGGGTCAAGTTCGCGGCCCAGGCCCTCGATGTTGAGAAGCGTTTTCTGCAGCAGCACCAGCTGGGGCTGGATCTCGACCTGGAAGCGCCTGGAGGTCTGGAACAGGCGCATCAGCACCAGGCCGAGCGAGATTTCCTTCAGGGGTCGGTCGAAGTAAGGCTCGCAGCAGGCCCGGATGGCGGCCTCGAGCTCGTCGACACGGGTCGCCGCAGGCACCCAGCCGGACTCGATGTGCAGCTCGGCCACGCGCTTGTAGTCCCGGCGGAAGAAGGCGGTGAAGTTCTGCGCCAGGTACTCCTTGTCGACCTCGTTGAGTGTGCCCACGATGCCGAAGTCCAGCGAGATATAGCGGCCGAAAGTCTCTGGCGCCACGCTCACCATGATGTTGCCCGGGTGCATGTCGGCGTGGAAAAAACCATCGCGGAAGACCTGGGTAAAGAAGATGGTGACGCCATCACGGGCCAGCTTCTTGATGTCCACGCCCGCCTCGCGCAGGCGCTGGACCTGGCTGATGGGGATGCCATCCATGCGCTGCATGACCATCACGTCGGTCATGCAGTAGTCCCAGACGATCTCGGGGATCATCACCAGATCCAGGCCCTGCATGTTGCGCCGCAGCTGGGCGGCATTGGCCGCCTCACGCAGCAGGTCGAGCTCGTCATGCAGGTAGGTGTCGAACTCGGCCACCACTTCGCGGGGTTTGAGGCGCTTGCCGTCGGCGGAGAGCTTTTCCACCCAGCCGGCCATCATGTGCATGAGGGCCAGGTCTTTCTCGATGAGCGGCAGCATGCCCGGCCGAAGCACCTTGACAGCCACCTCTCGGCCCTCGGGCAGGGTGGCGAAGTGCACCTGCGCGATCGATGCGCTGGCCACCGGCTGGCGCTCGAAACTCGCGAAGATGCGATCGATCGGTCGGCCGAAAGCCTGCTCGATGATGGACACCGCCTGCTGCGATGGGAAAGGGGGCACCCGGTCCTGCAGCAGGGCCAGCTGGTCAGCAATGTCGGACGGCATGAGGTCGCGCCGGGTGGACAGCACCTGGCCGAACTTCACGAAGATGGGGCCCAGGCTCTCCAGGGCCAGGCGAAGGCGCTCGCCCCGGGGCTGGCGCAGGTTGCGACCAAAGGAAATGATGCGCGTGAGCAGGCGCAGACCCGGCCGTTCGAAGCTGGACAGCACCAGCTCGTCCAGACCGTAGCGCAGTACGGTCCAGAGAATGAAGGCCCCCCGGAACAGGCGCGTCATGATGCGGCGGCCGTGGGCGCCATGCGGCCGGCGGCCTCGCCCATGCGGGCCAGCAGAGGCCGCAGGGCGGCCAAGAGCTTGCGCGCCGCATCGGCCAGAGCATGGGCGGGCACGTCACCCATCAGGCGAGCCAGGTCTTCTTCCACGTCCCAGCGCAGGTGGTCGGCCAACCAGGCGATCTCGGCGGCCAGCTGCACATCGCCTTCGATTTGCACCGGCGGCCGCTGACCCTCCAAGAGCTGGCGTGCCATGGCCCAAGGCGGCTCGCTTTCCAGGCAGAGGACCAGGTCTGCTGCGCGCTCGGTGGCAGCCCGTGATGTCAGGCCCGCAGGCGTGAGCTCCAGGGCCAGGGACCAGGTGCCCCAGCGCAGCTGGACCACGCTGCCCTTGCGGCGGGCCAGGCGAGCCTGGGCTTCTTTTTCCTGCATGAGCACATGATTGAGCAGCAGCACCAGGCGGTGCTGCCCCTCTTCGACCAACCAGGCCGGCGCTTGCATACGCCCTGCGGTGGACTGCCAAAGCGAGTGCAGAAATGAAATCGGGGACGTGTTGGTCATACGTCCCCGATTTTGACGGATAAATCCCAACGGACCGCAGGGGGCCCGGCGGAATCCCTCTGGCTTACTGGAGGGCCTGCACGCCCGCCACCAGCCAGCCGCCGGCGCGGTGGCGGGGCTTGGTCATGTTCCAGACTTCGCGGAAGGGGCTAGGACCGGCCGACTGATCCTCGCGAATCATGCCGGAGAACTCCACGCTGGCCATGTACACGTCGTCCAGTTCCTCGATGCCCAGCAACTGGGCGTCAAGCTGCAGCACGTCGGTCTTGTTGACGACACCGCCTGTGTGTGATTCGCGTTCGGCCAGCTGCGTCTTGATCTGCTCGAGCATGTCGTCGGTCATCATCACCCGAAGGGCCGGGATGTCCGAGCGGTCCCAGGCATCCTGCAGCGAGGTGAAATTGGCGCGGGCGGCTGTCAGGAAGCCCTGGACGTCAAAGTCGGCAGGCACATCCCAAGACGATTGCGGACCAGACAGGGCCGAACCGATCATGGAACCGGTGGACGTGGCCGGGGCACTGCCGTCGAAGCGGGTGGCCTGCTGCTCCCAGGGCCGGGCAGAGGCATCATTGCCCACGTTGTTCGGGCTGTATTGACGGGGCGTGGCAGGTGCGCCCGCGCCCTCAAAGGCAAAAGGCGAGGACTGGGGGGCAGCTTCGCGGCCGGCGCGCAGCTTGCGCATCACAAAACCGACCACGACCATGATCACCAGGGCCAACAAGGCAAACATCATGAACTGGGCAAAACCTTCACCCATGCCCAGACTGTGGGCCAGCCAGGCCAGACCCAGGCCAGCGGCCAGGCCACCCAGCATGGCACCCCAGGGTTTGCCAGCTGCAGGAGCGGCGGCAGGACTGGGTTTGGAGGCGGGGGCTTGCTGCACCGCGGGTGAGGCAGGCGCAGCCGGCGTGGCCTCACGCTGAGTGACGTTGGACGATTGTTTGCCCGTGGACTTGCCACCACCCAGGCGCTTGGCCTCGGCATCAGCGGAACCCAGGGCCACCGTCAGGGTCATGGCGGCGGCGAGCAGGGCGGACCAGATCTTCATGCTGTCTCCTTTCATTCGGGCCAGAGGATAACTGGGATGTCCAGCCACAACTCCGGCACCTTAAACACAGTCTATTGTTTCAGCACTTGATTCCAACATGCAATGCAACCACACCCCCAGTGAGGTTGTGATAGTCCACATGACCGAAACCGCCTTGTTGCATCATGGTCTTCAGCGTGTCTTGATCGGGGTGCATGCGGATCGATTCAGCCAGATAGCGGTAACTGGTGTCGTCGCCAGCCACCAGCTTGCCCAAGCGGGGCAGAACCTGGAATGAGTACCAATCGTAGATTTTTTCGAGGGGCTTGGCTACCTTGGAGAACTCCAGCACCAGCAGCTTGCCCATGGGCTTGAGTACCCGGTTCATCTCGGCCAGAGCCTGGTCCTTGTGCGTCATGTTGCGCAGACCAAACGCGACAGTGACCAGGTCGAAGCTGGCGTCCGGAAAGGGCAGGAACTCCGCATCGCAGACCAGGGTGGGCAAGGACACGCCAGCATCGAGCAGGCGATTGCGGCCCTCGCGCAGCATGGCCTCGTTGATGTCGGTGTGCACCACGCGGCCGGTTTGGCCGACCTTGGGGGCAAAAGCCAGGGACAGATCGCCCGTGCCACCGGCAATGTCCAGCACCGACTGGCCTTCGCGCACATTGGCCACCATCACCGTGTAGGCCTTCCAGGCCCGGTGCAGTCCCGCCGACATGAGGTCGTTCATGAGGTCGTACTTGGGCGCGACGGAGTCGAACACACCACGCACGCGGCTGGCCTTCTCGCGCTCGTCAACCGTCTCGAATCCAAAGTGGGTGCGGTTCATGTGAGAGGAATTCAGAGAAAGTAGGTTGATTCGATTCTAGGCAGGCAGCTTTAATGACTGCCGCAGGCATGGCCGGCGGCAGCCTGCATGGGCGCGTCGCGCTCCACCCCCGCCGCTTCAAGCCGCTTGAAGTAATCAGACCAGAGCCGCTCCTGATCACGGCCCAGGAAATAGAGGTAATCCCAAGAAAACAGGCCCGAATCATGGCCGTCGGAGAAGGTGGGCTTGACCGCATAGTTGCCCACGGGCTCCAGGTTGATCAGGTCTACCTCGCGCTTGCCGGTCTGCAGGACCTCCTGGCCGGGACCATGGCCCTGCACCTCGGCAGAAGGGGAGTAAACGCGCATCAGCTCGAAGGGAAGGCGAAAGACCGCGCCGTCGGAAAACCCGACTTCCAAGACACGGGATTGGCCATGCACCGTCAATGCGGTGGGCGTGGGGGCGCCGGCTTGAAGACCTGCCATGGGACGTCCTTGGGCTCAGTGAGCAAAAAAAAGAAGGGTCAGACGAGCACACGCTCAATGCCGCCGCGGTTGGCAGCATCGACGTAGGAGGCCATCCAGTCCGCACCGAGAAGCTGTTCGGCCATCTCGACCACGATGTAGTCGGCCTCCAACAGGCCGTTTTGCAGGTCGTTGCCGTAACGCGACAGGCCTTGTAGGCAGCTGGGGCAGCTGGTCAGGATCTTGACCGGGCCCTGTGCCTGCACCGCTCCCGTGGCGCGCAGCGCCGTCTCGTCCTTGAGCAGTTCTTCTTCTTTGCGGAAGCGGATCTGCGTGGCAATGTCGGGGCGGGTCACGCCCAGGGTGCCGGACTCGCCGCAGCAGCGCTCGCTCTTGAGCACGTTCGGGCCCACCAAGGCCTTGACCGTCTTCATGGGGTCCTGCAACTTCATGGGGCTGTGGCAGGGGTCGTGGTAAAGATAGCCCTGGCCGCCGGGCAGCGTGATGCCCTTTTCCAGCAGGTACTCGTGGATGTCGACGATGCGGCAGCCGGGGAAGATCTTGTCGAACTCATAGCCCTGCAACTGGTCGTAGCAGGTTCCACAGCTCACCACCACGGTCTTGATGTCCAGGTAGTTGAGCGTGTTGGCCACGCGGTGGAACAGCACCCGGTTGTCGGTGATGATCTTGTCGGCCTTGTCGAACTGGCCACTGCCTTTTTGCGGGTAGCCGCAGCACAGGTAACCCGGCGGCAGCACGGTTTGCACGCCCGCATGCCAGAGCATGGCCTGCGTGGCCAGGCCCACCTGAGAAAACAGGCGCTCCGAGCCGCAACCGGGGAAATAGAACACGGCTTCGGAGTCGGCGCTGGTGGCCTGGGGGTTGCGAATGATTGGGACGTAGTCCTGGTTCTCGATGTCCAGCAGCGCCCGGGCCGTTTTCTTGGGCAGGCCGCCAGGCATTTTCTTGTTCACGAAGTGGATCACCTGCTGCTTGATGGGCGCCGTACCCACCGACGCCGGCGGCTTGGCCGTCTGCTTGCGGGCGAACTTGCCCAACAGGTCGTTGGCCAGGCGCTGGGCCTTGAAGCCCACATCGACCATGGCGCTCCTCATGAACTTGATGGTCTCGGGCTGCGTGGCATTGAGGAAGAACATGGCCGCCGCATTGCCCGGGCGGAAAGACTTCTGGCCCATCTTGCGCAGCAGGTTGCGCATGTTCATCGACACCTCGCCGAAGTCGATGTTCACGGGGCAGGGGGTGAGGCACTTGTGGCAGACCGTGCAGTGGTCGGCCACGTCCTCAAATTCCTCCCAGTGCTTGATGGAGATGCCACGGCGCGTCTGCTCTTCGTAGAGGAAGGCCTCGGCGAGCAGCGAGGTGGCCAAGATCTTGTTGCGCGGGCTGTACAGCAGATTGGCGCGCGGCACATGGGTCGCGCACACGGGCTTGCACTTGCCGCAGCGCAGGCAATCCTTGACCGAGCTGGCGATGGCACCGATGTCGGACTGCTGCATGATCAGCGACTCGTGCCCCATCAGGCCGAAGCTCGGGGTGTAGGCGTTGGTGAGGTCCGAGGGCAGCGCCGCATCGCGCAGAAGCTTGCCCTTGTTGAAGCGGCCCTCGGGGTCCACGCGCTTTTTGTAGTCGGCAAAAGGTTGCAGCTCGGCGTCGCTCAAGAAATCCATCTTGGTGATGCCGATACCGTGCTCGCCGGAGATCACGCCATCGAGCGAGCGGGCCAGCTGCATGATGCGGGCCACGGACTCGTGTGCGGTCTGCAGCATCGCGTAATCGTCGCTGTTGACGGGAATGTTGGTGTGCACATTGCCGTCACCGGCGTGCGCATGCAGCGCCACCCAAACGCGGCCCTTGAGCACGCGCTGGTGGATGGCCACGCATTCCTGCAAGATGGGCTGGAACACGGCGCCCGAGAAGATGTCCTGCAGCGGGGCACGCAGCTGGGTCTTCCAGCTGGCCCGCAGGGAATGGTCCTGCAACTGTGCAAACAGGGCGTCCACGTCGGTCAGCCAACCTCCCCAGAGGCTGCGGACCTCGCGCACCAGGGTCAGGGCCTGGGCCACGCGGTCTTCCAGCAGCTCGGCTGAGGGTAGCTCGCTGGCATCGTCCGACTTGCCCAGGGGCAGGTTGCCGCGATCGAAGAAGGCCTCCAACGCATCGCAGAGCTTGAGCTTGTTTTGCAGCGACAGCTCGATATTGATGCGCTCGATGCCGTCCGTGTACTCGGCCATGCGCGGCAGGGGAATCACCACATCCTCGTTGATCTTGAAGGCGTTGGTGTGGCGTGAGATCGCGGCAGTGCGCTTGCGGTCGAGCCAGAACTTCTTGCGGGCCTCGGCGCTGATGGCGATGAAGCCTTCGCCGCTGCGCGAATTGGCCAGACGCACCACCTCCGAGGTGGCGCGGGCCACCACGTCGGCATCGTCGCCGGCAATGTCGCCGACCAGCACCATCTTGGGCAGGCCGCCGCGCTTGCTCTTGGTGGTGTAGCCCACGGCCTTGAGATAGCGGTCATCCAGGTGCTCCAGGCCCGCCAAAATGGCGCCGCCGCGGCGCTGCTCGGCGAACATGAAGTCTTTGATCTCGACAATGCTGGGCACCGCGTCCTTGGCATTGCCGAAGAACTCCAGGCACACCGTGCGGGTGTGTTCGGGCATGCGGTGCAGCACCCAGCGCGCGCTGGTGATCAGGCCGTCGCAGCCCTCTTTTTGGATGCCCGGCAGGCCCGAGAGGAACTTGTCAGTGACGTCCTTGCCCAGACCCTCCTTGCGGAAGGTCTTGCCGGCGATGTCCAACACCTCCGTGCGGATGGGCGTCTTGCCGTCGGCCTCAAAGTAGCGGAGCTCGAAGCGCACGTTCTCGGCATCGTGGATCTTGCCCAGGTTGTGACCGATGCGCACCACCTCCAGCCACTGGGCTTCGGGGGTGACCATGCGCCAAGAGACCAGGTTGTCCAGGGCCGTGCCCCAGAGCACGGCTTTCTTGCCACCGGCGTTCATCGCGATGTTGCCGCCAATGCAGGAGGCCTCCGCCGAGGTGGGGTCCACGGCGAACACCAAACCGGCCCGGTCGGCCGCGTCAGCCACGCGCTGGGTGACCACGCCGGCCTCGGTCCAGATGGTGGGCACGGGCTCGGGCAGGCCTGGCAGCGTCAGATGCTCGACGGCCGTCATGGCCTCGAGCTTCTCGGTATTGATGACCGCCGACTTCCAAGTCAGCGGGATGGCGCCGCCCGTGTAGCCCGTGCCGCCGCCCCGGGGCACGATGGTCAGGCCCAGTTCGATGCAGCCCTTGACCAGACCGGCCATCTCGGCTTCGGTGTCGGGGGTGAGCACCACGAAGGGGTACTCGACACGCCAGTCGGTGGCATCCGTCACGTGCGCCACGCGGGACAGGCCGTCGAACTTGATGTTGTCTTTTTCGGTGTACTTGCGCAGCTTGCGCTCGGTCTGACGGCGCAGCGCAGCCATGTCGTCAAAGGACTTGGCAAAGCCGCGCACCGCGGCTTGAACCAGGGTCAGGAGTTCACCCACGATGGCGTCGCGGCCAGCATCCAGTTCGGGCGTGCGGCGCTTCTGCACCTCGGCGAGCCGGTGTTCCAGCGCCTCGACCAAAAGACGGCGGCGACCTGCGTTATCCAGCAAGTCGTCTTGCAAATAGGGATTTCGCTGCACGACCCAGATGTCCCCCAGCACCTCATAAAGCATGCGGGCCGAGCGACCGGTGCGGCGCTCGTCACGCAGCTGGTTCAGCAGGTCCCAGGCCCGGGGACCCAGCACGCGGATGACCACCTCACGGTCGGAGAAGGAGGTGTAGTTGTAGGGAATCTCACGGATGCGAGAAGGCTCTGCTGCCTCGGCAAGACCGCCCGGCGAGGCCATGGCATGCATTTCTTGGGGGGAGCTGGGAGCGTTCATCGGGAGATTCAGGTGCGCGGGTCGGCTCGGAAGCGTCCGCGAGGACCACCGAGTTGACTAAAGATGTTACCGCAGCAGCCTGTTTCTGGCCTTCGGCGGCAGCATGCCCCTCGGGGGGCACGGGATGCCGCAACTCAAGGTCGCCAGCTGCGCCACATGACCAACTGCGCCAGCGCCGATGCCAGCACCATGGCACCGTAGCTGACCATCTTGCCGTCGGCACCGAACCAGAGCAGCGAGGCCGTGAGCACCAGCAGGTTCAGTCCTGCCGTCAAGGCCAGGCGGGCGAACCAGCTGGCCACCCAGGGCCGTGCCCCGCGCGGGGCGGCCACCCAGCCGCCCATGGCCACCATCAGCCCGGCCAGCGCGACGGCTGGCAAAGCCAGGTTGAGCAGGTGCAGAAAAAGCAGGTAAGCCGTCATCCCGGCCGTATTAGAGCCCATCTATTAGGAGCCGGCGGCCTTCGCTACATCCTTGCTTGCACCCAAAACTAGGGTTAACCCATATGTAGATTTAAATAGACAGTTGTTTGTGTCTAAAAAAATAGACTTTTGGTGGGGTGTGGAATTTATAATCACGACCATGCCAGTCTGGGCCCTCGGGCTGAATCACCACACGGCACCGCTGGACCTGCGGGGCAGGTTTGCTTTTGCCGTTGACCAGATCGCGCCCACCCTGCAGGGCCTGCGAGCGGCCATGACGCGCCAGCCGGAAGCCACCCTGCTGTCCACCTGCAACCGCACCGAGGTGTATTGCGCTGGCGAGCAGGCCGAGGTCGACCACACGCTGAAGTGGCTGGCCCACAGCGGCGGCGTGGCACCCGAGGTGCTGCGAGACCACACCTACACCCTGCGAGATGGAGACGCAGCACGCCACGCCTTCCGCGTGGCCAGCGGCCTCGATTCCATGGTGCTGGGAGAGCCTCAGATCCTGGGCCAGATGAAGGACGCGGTGCGTGCAGCCGAACAGGCTGGCGCCCTGGGCACCACCCTGCACCAACTGTTCCAGCGCTCCTTTGCCGTGGCCAAGGAGGTGCGAACAAGTACCGAGGTGGGTTCTCAGAGCATCAGCATGGCGGCCGCGGGGGTGCGCCTGGCCGGTCAGATCTTCGAGGACCTCGGAAAGATCCGTGTCCTTTTCGTGGGAGCCGGCGAGATGATCGACCTGGCGGCCACCCACTTCGCCGCCAAGAACCCCAAGGCCCTGGCGATTGCCAACCGCACGCTGGAGCGGGGCGAAAAGCTCGCCAGCCGCTTCGGTGCCGAGGTCATGCCCCTGGGCGACCTGCCCGCCCGCCTGCACGAGTTCGACGCGGTGATCAGCTGCACGGCAAGCACCTTGCCCATCATTGGCCTGGGGGCGGTGGAGCGCGCCATCAAGCTGCGCCGGCGCCGCCCCATGTTCATGGTCGATCTGGCCGTCCCGCGCGACATCGAGCCAGAAGTCAAAGCCTTGCCCGATGTCTACCTCTACACGGTGGACGACCTGGCCAAAGTCGTGCAAACCGGCAAGGACAGCCGGCAAGCCGCGGTGGCCGAGGCCGAGGTCATCATCAACGCCGGGGTGCAGAACTTCATGCACTGGCTCAATCAGCGCTCCACGGTGCCGCTGATCCAGCAGCTCAATGCCCAGGCCGACGAATGGCGCACGCTGGAATTGGCCAGGGCACGCAAACTGCTGGCCAAGGGCGAGCCCGTGGAAGCGGTGCTGGAAGCCCTGTCGCGGGGCCTGACGCAGAAAATGCTGCACGGCGCCATGGCCGAACTGCATACCAGCGACACCGAGAACCGTGAAAGCACGGCACGGGCCGTATCGCGGCTTTTCCTGCGCGGCAATCCGCCCCAGGACCCGCACGGACACTAGCGCGGGCAACCTGCTCCACCGCCGCCCTGCCGGGCCTGGCGGTCTGCCCCTAGCGCACGGCCCCACGGCGGTGCCAGCCCTGAATGCTCCCCCGGTGACATGAAACCTTTCCTCCGCCAGACCCTGGAACGCCAGCTCATCCGTTTGCACGAGCTGGACGCACTGCTGTCGGCGCCAGACGTGGTGAGCGATCTGGACCGCTTTCGCCGGCTCACGCGCGAACATGCCGAGGCCAGCGGCCTGGCCGAGCAGTACCGGCACCTGACCCAGCGCGAAGCGGATCTGGCCAGCGCCCGGGCCATGCGTGCCGAGGCCACAGACGACGCCGACATGGTCCAACTGGCGGAGGAAGAAATCGCCTCGGCCGAAGCCGACGTGTTGGCCCTGGACCAGGCCCTGCAGCTGATGCTCATTCCGAAAGACCCGGACGACGTGCGGCCCGCTTTCCTGGAAATCCGCGCCGGCACGGGCGGCGACGAGTCGGCGCTCTTTGCCGGCGATCTGCTGCGCATGTACACCCGCTTTGCAGAAGGCTGCGGCTGGCGCTGCGAGCTCATCAGCGAGTCGCCCTCTGAGCTAGGGGGCTACAAAGAGGTGGTGCTGCGCATGGAGGGCGAGCCTGACGAACGGGGGGTGGGCGTCTACGGCAAGCTGCGCTTCGAGTCGGGCGGCCACCGGGTGCAGCGCGTGCCGGCCACCGAGACCCAGGGCCGCATCCACACCAGCGCCTGCACCGTGGCGGTACTGCCCGAGCCCGACGAGGCCCAGGCGGTGCAGATCAACCCGTCTGAGCTGCGCATCGACACCTTCCGAGCCAGCGGGGCGGGCGGGCAGCACATCAACAAAACCGATTCGGCCGTGCGCATCACGCACCTGCCCACCGGTATCGTGGCCGAGTGCCAGGACGACCGCAGCCAGCACCGCAACAAGGCCAAGGCACTGCAGGTGCTGGCCGCCCGCATCCAGGAAAAAGACCGCAGCGAGCGCGCTGCCAAGGACGCGGCCCTGCGCAAAGGCCTGATCGGCAGTGGCGACCGCAGCGACCGCATCCGCACCTACAACTTTCCGCAGGGCCGCCTGACCGACCACCGCATCAACCTCACGCTCTACAAACTCAGCCACATCATGGAAGGCGAGCTGGGCGATGTGGTCACGGCCTTGCTGGTGGCGCGCGGCGCTGAGCAGCTGGCCGATCTCGAAAGCCAGGGCGCATGAGCCTGGCCGACGCCTTGGCGCAGGCGCGCCACATGGGCCTGGACGCATTGGATGCGCAACTGCTGCTCTTGCACCTGCTCGGGCGCGCGGATGACCGCGCCTGGCTGCGCGCGCACGACACCGATGCACTCCCCCCCAGCGTGGCCCCAGCATGGCAAGAGCTGTGCCGTCGCCGGCTGGCCGGTGAGCCAGTGGCCTACCTGGTGGGCCGCAAGGAATTCTTTGGCCTGCCCCTGGCTGTCGATGCGCGCGTGCTGGTGCCCCGGCCGGACACCGAGACCCTGGTGGAATGGGCGCTCGAACTGCATGGCCCGGCCCCGCTGAAAGCGGTTGACCTGGGCACCGGCAGCGGCGCCATCGCCCTGGCCCTCCAGCATGCACGCCCGGCCTGGGAGGTGTGGGCGGTCGACGCCAGCGCGCAAGCCCTGACGGTGGCCAGGACCAATGCCACACAACTGGCCCTGCCCGTCCGTTTCCATCAGGGCGATTGGCTGAGCAGCCTGCCCGGCCCCTTTGACTTGATCGTCAGCAACCCGCCCTACATCGCCGAGGGCTATGACCACCTGCCCGCGCTGCGCCATGAGCCGCAGAGCGCGCTTGTCTCAGGCAGGGACGGGCTCGATGACCTGCGCAAGATCATCGGGCAGGCCACCACCCGGCTCGTGCCCGGCGGCTGGCTGCTGCTCGAGCATGGGCACGACCAATCGGCCGCGGTGCACACCCTGCTTAAGGCGGCTGGCTTAGCCCAGGTATGCAGCCGCCAGGACCTGGCGGGCATCGTCCGCTGCACCGGCGCTCGCCTGCCCAGCCCCATGGACAACAAGCCCTTGACCCAAGGCTGATAATTAAGGCATCTTTGTTGAAAGACCCCAGACCATGCACGATACCCAGCAGCGAATCGACCAGATCGTCAAATCCAGCGACGTGGTGCTTTTCATGAAAGGCACCGCCCAGTTCCCCATGTGCGGCTTTTCGGGCCGCGCCATCCAGATCCTCAAGGCCTGCGGCGTGGCCAAGCCCGCCACGGTCAATGTGCTGGAAGATGAGGCCGTGCGCCAAGGCATCAAGGAATACAGCCAGTGGCCGACCATTCCTCAGCTCTACATCAAGGGGGAGTTCGTGGGTGGCTCGGACATCATGATGGAGATGTACGAAAACGGCGAGCTGCAGCAGCTGCTTGGCAACCCGCCCGCCTGAACCAACGCCCGTTCGGGCGCTTTGAACACAAGCCGCGCAGGGCCTCAAGGCCAGCGCGGCTTTTTGATGTGGGCAGCTCAGTCGGTATAGCCGGTGCAGGCGCCCGCATTGGGGCGGCCCTTGCATTCGCGCCGCAAGCGGGCCTGGCGTTCGGCGGTGGTCTCACCCGATCCCCCCGCTGCATTCGCCCGAGGTGCCGCCGCCTGCTTGGGCGCCTGTTTTGGCGCCTGCTTTGGTTCTTTCTTGGCCGCTCCGGCATCGGCCGCAGGCGTGTCCGCCCGCTCGGCTGCATGGACAGGTGCAGCCATAAAACCTGCTACTTGGAGCAAAGCGATAAGCAGGAGCAGGCGTCTCATCGATCGGGTGCTTACTGCAGCCGGGGGTCGCCGAAAGCCTGGTCGTCAGGCGGGGCTTCGGCAGGAACACGGAAGCCCTCACTGGCCCAGGCGCCGAAGTCGACGCTCTTGCAGCGCGCGCAGCAAAAAGGACGAAAAGAGTTTTCCGGACCGTAGACGCTGGGGCCCCCACAGGCAGGGCAATTCACAAGGCGGGAGGTGTGAGAGGCAGAACGCATGATGCTCGTGCCCGGCCGCTGCATGCGCAGCACTCAGGCGCAGTAGGTGAGCTCGAATTGTGCGTCTTCGCTCACCGATTGCAAGCGTTGCGCCTCGGTGAAGCGGACGAAGCGCACCGACACCATTAGGCGGTTGGCGCTGATCTCCGGAATGAGCCCGAGCTGCGGATCGATGCGCAGACGCAGCAGCTGAAAGCTGCGCCCCTGCGGCAGGCTTTGCTGGAAATGTCCGCCGCTGCCCATGACCTTCTGGGGCGAGCCCGCATCGCGCACGAGCTTGAGCAGGATGTCCGTGGCCTCGGCCAGGGGCAAGAGGCTGGCCATCCAACCATGCAGGTCGGCACGGCGGCGGTCGGCATCAAAGTGCTGCCAGGCGTGATAGGCCGGCAGGTCGAATTCGCAGGTACCCCCTGGGATGCTGGCGCGGCTGCGCACACCCATGAGCCACTCAATCTCGGTCAGGGGCAGACCCGTCTTACCGTGCATCTCGTTGAGGGCTGCAAAGCGGGTTTCCAACTGGCCGACCACCTGGTCCAGGGCCGCCTCGGAAATCGCGGGATTGCCCCGGTAGCTGTTAAGCAGGTGTTTTTGCTTTTCGAGGTCCTTGAGGACGTCGGTCTTGAGCTCAGGGCGACCAGCGACCTCCATGACCTCGAAGATGGTGGTGATCGCGTAGTGATGATCAGTGGCGCTGCTGCGCGCGGCCAGCTCGCCCAAGCGGGCAAAAAGGTGCTCCAGTCGCAGATACGTGCGGATGCGTTCGTTGAATGGATACTCGTAAAGAATCACGGCGTTGTCTTTTTTTAAACCGCTAGAGAGGCCAAAGCCAGCGCATCATAGCCCGAAGCATTCCCAGGCCTGGGCCACCAGCGCGTCGAGTTCTTCGAGTCCCACTGCCTGGTTGCACAAACAGACATCGGCCGCGGCCAGCCGCATGGACCGGCTGGCCTGGCTGGCGATGACCTTCTCGACGGACTCCCGGCTCCAGCCGCTGCGCTGCATGACGCGCTGCACCTGTTGCTCCACGCTGCAATCGACCACCAGCACGGCGTCAAGCTGCGAGCGCCAGCGGCCCGACTCGACGAGCAGGGGCACATCAAACACCACGCAGGCCACACCGCTGCGTTGAGCCTGTGCCGTGCGCAAGGCCGTCTCCTGGGCCACCAGCGGATGGATGATGGCCTCCAGCCTGGCTCGGGCCGCCGGTTCGCTGAACACCCGTTGCCGCATGGCGTCTCGGTCCAGGGCACCGTCCCGCGACAAGAAGGAGGGACCGAAGGCGCTGGCAATGGCCGGCATGGCCGCCCCGCCGGGTTGGGTGAGGCTGCGTGAAATCGCATCGGCATCCACAACAGCGGCGCCACGCCGGGCCAGCATGGCCGCGACGGTGCTTTTGCCGCTGCCGATGCCCCCGGTCAAGCCCAAGCGCCAGGGTGAGTGGTGGTTCATCATGAAGAAGCCATCATAGGTAAGGCCACCAGTAGTCCGGGCCCAGCAGCATCGCCAGAAATCCGGCCAGGGCCAGGAAAGGTCCGAAGGGCATGGGCTGGCCGGCCTGCAGGCGACCCAGGCCACGCAGGCTCAGGCCGACGGCCGCCCCGGCGAAAGAGGCCACGAGCACCACGGGCAACAAGGCGGCCCAACCGAACCAGGCACCCAGGGCGGCCAGCAGCTTGAAGTCGCCATGACCCATGCCCTCCTGACCGGTCACCCCCTTAAAGAGGTGGTAGACCAGCCACAGGCAGAGGTAGCCCCCCGCCGCCCCCCACACTGCATCGTGCAGGCCGGTCCAAGGGTTCCAGCCCAGGGCAGCAGCCACCAGGCCGCTCCACAAAAGAGGCAAGGTGATGTCGTCGGGCAGCAGTTGGGTGTCCCAATCGATGCACGCCAGCGTCAGCAAGCTGCCGGAGAAACCACACCAAAGCCAGCCTGCGGGGCTGAACCCCCAGCGCCAAAAACACCAGGCAAAAAGCCCGGCCGTGGCCAGCTCGACCGCGGGGTAACGCCAGCTGATGGCAGCGCTGCAGGCCGCGCAGCGCCCGCGCAGGAAGACGAAGCTCAGCAGGGGGATGTTCTCGTGCCAGGCCAGCGCATGGCCACACGAGGGGCAATGGGAGCCGGGTCGAGCCAGGTGGTAGGGATGTGCGTGCACCCCTTCGGCGGGCAAGGCCTGTGATGCTGGGCCGCAGACTTTCTGCTGCGCTTGCCATTGAGCCAGCTCCTGGGCCCATTGCCGCTCCATCATGCGCGGCAGGCGGTGGATCACCACGTTGAGAAAACTACCCACGATCAGGCCCAGACCCAGACCCGTTGCAATCAAGAGCGCCGAGCTCGTCATCAGGTGATCTGCCCCATTTGGAAAATGGGCAGGTACAGCGCGACCACCAGGCCGCCGATCACCACACCCAGCAGCAAGATGATGGCGGGCTCCAGCAGGCTGGATAAGCGGCTGACGCGCTCGTCGACTTCGCGTTCATGGAACTCGGCCACCTTGGCGAGCATGCCCTCGAGCGCGCCGGACTCCTCACCGATGGCGCACATCTGCAGCACCATGGGTGAAAAAAGTCCGGTGTCGGCCATGGCCACATGCAAGCTGCTGCCCCGGGACAGTTCTTCGCGCAGACGCCCGCAGGCATCGGCGTACAGGTACGGGCCCGCCGCGCCCCGGACCGCCGACATGGCATCGACCAGCGGCAGGCCGGCCGCCAGCAGCCCTGACAGGGTGCGGCTCCACCGCGCCACGGCCGCTTCGTGCATCAAGGAGCCCAGCTGCGGCAGGCCCAGCAGAACACCCTCGATGCGACGGCGAAACGGCTCGCTATGTCGCCAGCGATGAACACCGGCCAGCAGCAGCGCCAGGCCCAGGATCAGCCAGACAGGCCCCTGCTCGGCCAGGCCACGGCTGATGGCCATGACCAAGCGCGTGGGCGCTGGAAGCTGCGAGCCGAACGAGGCAAACACCCCTTCGAACGAAGGCACCACCGCCACCATGACCACGGCCACGACGAGCACCGCCACGCCCAACACCAGGGCCGGATAGGCCAGCGCTGATCGCACCTTCGATTGCAAGGCTTGGGATTTTTCAAGGTCGGTGGCCATGCGCGCGAGCAAGGCATCCAGCTGGCCCGAGGCTTCGCCGGCCTCCACGAGGTGGGCGTACAGCGGGGGGAAAGCGCGGGGGTGCTTGCGCAAGGCCGTGCTCAGGGCCAGGCCCGCCTCCAGGTCGGCATGCAGTTGGTCCACCAGCGCAGCCATGCCCGTGTGGCGCAGACCCTGGCGGATGACCTGCAGGCTCTGCAACAGTGCAATGCCCGCCCCGAGCAGGGTGGCCAGTTGACGCGTGAACAGCACCACGTCCCGGGACTGCACGGCCCGCCGCCGCGGCACGGCCGCTGGCTTGACGCTGAGCGGATGCAGGCCTTGGCGCCGCAGCTGTGCCCGAACCTGATGCATTCCATAGGCCTGCAAACTGCCCTGCATCAGGCGGCCTTGCGGATGCCGGGCCGTCCATGCGTAGGTCCGAAGAACCCGCCCTTGGCGCCAGAACCTCCAGACACCGGCCACCTCGGGGCTGCGGGGGGATGTCGACGTCAGGCTGGGCCTAGGCATTGGTTTGGTCGATGATCTCTTCGACAGAAGTCAGGCCCAGTTTAACTTTGCGCAAGCCCGCCTCACGCAAGCTCAGAACGCCTTCGCGAGCGGCCTGGCGGGCCATCTCGGCGGCGCTGCATTCCTGCAAGATGAGCTCCTGCATGGCCTGGCTGACCGGCATGACCTGAAAGACGCCGATGCGGCCCAAGTAGCCCTGGTGGCAATCGGCGCAACCGACGGCTCGGTAAGGTATCCAACTTCCATCGAGTGCCTCGGACTTGAAGCCGGCGTTGAGCAAGACGGCGGGGTGGAGTTCGCAGGGCTGCCGGCAGGCAGGGCACAGCCTGCGCACCAGGCGCTGCGCCGTCACCAGGCCCACACTGGCTGCAATGTTGTGGGCCGCCACGCCCATGTGCCGCAGGCGGGCCAGACTGGAGGGTGCATCGTTGGTGTGCAACGTGGACAAGACGAGATGCCCCGTTTGCGCGGCCTTCAGGGCCATGTCCGCGGTCTCGAGGTCACGGATTTCACCGATCATGACCACGTCGGGGTCTTGCCGCAAAAAAGCGCGCAGGGCCACAGCAAAGCTCAGGCCCGCCTTCTCGTTGACATTCACCTGGTTCACGCCCGGCAGGTTGATCTCTGAAGGGTCTTCCGCGGTGGAAATGTTCAGGCCCGTGCCATTGAGCACGCGCAAGGCACTGTAGAGCGACAAGGTCTTGCCCGAGCCGGTGGGGCCGGTGACCAGCACCATGCCCCATGGGCGGTGGATGGCCTCCAGGAGTGCGGCTTTCTGGGCGTCTTCGTAGCCCAGGACATCGAGGTCGAGATGGGCCGGGCCGGCGTCAAGCAGGCGCAGTACCACCTTTTCTCCGAAGAGCGTGGGCAGGGTGCTGACCCGAAAGTCTGCCGTCTGCTGGGTAGCCACGTTGTGGCGCATGCGCCCGTCCTGCGGCAAACGCTTTTCCGAAATATCGAGCTTGGCAAGCACCTTGATGCGCGAGGCGATCCGGTCTTTGACCGCCAAGGGGGGCCTGCTGACCTCCCTCAATTGCCCATCGACCCTCATGCGGATGCGATACAGATCCTCGTAGGGTTCGAAATGAAGGTCGGAGGCCCTCATGCGGTGGGCATGCCACAGCAAGCGATCCAGGAATCGGATGACCTGGCCCTCTTCGCTCCCGCCCTGGGACAGGACCCACGGGTCGGCATCCGCCTCAGGTCTGGCGGCAGACAGGCTGGGAAATGCAGGTGGCATATCAGACTCCCACGACGCAACAAGAAATGCAGTCTAGGAATTCAGAGGGGCCACCTCAATTGACTTCTTATTAAATATATACAAGCCAGCCCCCATCTTTAGAAAGCAGGCATTAAAAAGCCCGCGATGGCGGGCTGTGGGATAACTGGCGACGAATAACTGCTGAGTTGAGGCATCAGCCTTTAATCAAATAATCATCCTTGTTTTTGCCGGCCAGCCATTTAGGTGCAAGGCCGCGCCCGCTCCAGGTTTTTCCGCTAAGCGGGTCGCGGTATTTGGCTGCGACCTTGCCACCAGCCTTCTTGGCCGTGGTCGCCTTGGGCGCCCGGTTATTGGGAAACACATCCGCGATGCTGAGTTGATACTCATCAATAATACTTCTCACCTTGGCGATCGCTTCGCCAACTTCCCGCTGCCGGACTTCGGCCACCTGGCCCTGCAGAGATTCGATTTGAGAAAGCAGATCTTTTAAAGTAGCCATGTGAGCCTCGTGTTATTAAAAATTTGATTATAGCGATTGATCATTTTATTTAATCAAATTTTGCCCAACTATACGCGTCGGAAATAAAAGAGGGCTTCATCGCTTGACCCTTCAACTTGTGTGCCCCTGCGCTGGGTTTTCCTCGCCACGAACAAAGCGCTTCTAAAATCTCCGCGCTTCGCACATCGGCGCCACGTTTTTAGACGAATCTCGACCCTGAGAATCGGCGTGAGCGCCTCTTCAACGAGTTTTCAGGAGACCTCCCCATGTTCTCAATTCAACGTCGATGGGCCCTCGCCGCTGGCCTTGTCGGAATGCTGCTTGCACCCCTGGGCGCCGCCGCTCAGGACTGGCCCAACAAACCCATTCGCCTGGTCATCAATTTCGCCCCAGGCAGCTCGCCCGATGTGCTGGGCCGGGCGGTGGCCACGCCCCTGTCACAAGCACTGGGTGTGCCCGTGGTGGTGGAAAACCGCAGCGGAGCGGGTGGCATCGTCGGTGCCGAAGCGGTGGCCAAAGCCCCAGGTGATGGATACACCTTGCTCATGGCATCGGGAAGCACCATGGTGGTGGTGCCCACGCTGACGCCCAAGATGCCCTATGACCCGAACAAGGATCTGGTTCCAGTGGCCGCCACTGCCCGCCTTGAATTGTTCCTGGTGGTGCGATCCAACTCCCAGTTCAACAGTTTTGCCGATCTTCAAAAGTTCGCCAGGGCCAACCCCGGCAAGCTCAGCTATGGCAGCCCGGGCAATGGTTCGACACCGCACATTGGTGCAGAAATGCTCAAAAGCATGGCCGGCCTTTTCGCGGTGCATATTCCCTACCGCGGTTCGGCACCCGCTCTGCAAGACCTGCTGGCCGGCAACCTGGACTTCTTCATGGACCCCGGGATCGCCACCCCGCATATCCGTTCAGGCGCGCTGCGACTGCTTGCCGTGGGCAGCACCAAACGCTCCTTCCTCTACCCCGACACACCTACCCTGGCTGAACTGGGCCTGAAAGGTTATGACGGCGGATCCACCCACAGCTTCTATGCGCCAGCTGGCACTCCCCAGGCTGTGGTCGATCGGCTGAACCGGGAAATCAATCGCATCCTGGTCACACCAGCGGTCACACAGATCATCCGCAATCTCGGTGCTGAACCGACTCCGATGACCCCCGCACAACTGACCGCGCTCAATGCGGCCGACACCCGTCGCTTTGCGGACATCATCAAGCAACAAGGCATCCGGGGCGACTGACGGGATGACGCCCGGGGCCGGGAGCCACGGGCGTTTTGCACATCGGGCAGCGCAGCCCCGCCGGCCCGGTGGCCGCGCGTCCTCCCAGCAACACTTGATCCGGGATCGAAGGGTGGCCGCTTGGGGCGCTCGCGGTGGCCGCTCTGTGCGCGAGGCTCAGACCCCGCCGGGCTTGTAGCTCTCTCCGAGCCGGGGAGAGGCGTAAATGGAATCCACCAAAACAAAGGCCTTATGAGACAGGGTGTCGATCTGGCCCAAATCCATCACGCCCGCCCGGCGCGCAGCCAGCCAGATAAATTCAGTGCAATAGACCTTCTGACCTTGGTCATCGAGCTCAAACTGGCCGTCAAAGCCTATCTTGAGTCGGAGCATGTCTTCAAGCGCTGAAACAAAGCTGGTCTTCACCTCAGCGGGCATTTCGTTGCGCCTGATGATGTACCTCACAGATTCAGCCATGAAGGTCTCCAGGGGCGTCTTGATCACCCCGCCTTCCAGAGTGAAGTCATTGGCCTCCGCATGGAGCACAAAGAACGACTGGCCCTCAAGGACAAGCACGCCGACATGGCTGTACCCGTGAGTTTTGTTGGCTGCTGAGAAAAACGGCGTCCAAAACCCCCTGCCCGTGCGGAAAATCAGGTCACCCTGGGCAGGGACTGAAAAAACCGCCTGGGAATTCTCAGGGCCGCCAGGACCTGGAGACCGCACCGAGGCGAGCTCGCCTCGATGGACTGCAGCGTCCCAGAGCCACGCCATCGACGCCAAAAGAAGCGCCGATGAGCCCATCAAAAAACGCTTTCTTATTTTTTGATGGTGTATTTCCATTTACCGTCGATTTTTTTCCAGTCCATGGGCTTTTCGTCGGTACTGAGCACCACGACGGCGGTGTTGTCGGTGATCTTTTCGGACACCACCTTGATCGGGGCTTTGCAGAAGTGGGCATCGTTTGCCGCGCCCTTGTCCTTCATGATGCCCACGCCGATCCCCATCAGGGCAGCCGACTCAGGTGCCACGTACTCCAGCATGGCCGAGTAATCGTTGGTCTTGCAGACCTTCTCGAACATTTCAATAGCTGTCTTGCCGGGGCCAGATCCTTGCCCGCAAGCGGCCAGAAACAGGGTCGAAAAAGCCATGCCGGCGAATGCGCTTCGGTTGAATTTCATTGGATGTCCTTGAGGCTAAAAAATGCACAAGAATTCGCCCCTGCTGCAAAACGGAACGGATTCTGTGAACTGAAAAATTAAGAGACGTTAAAACTGACGGCTCAGTTTATCTTGTAAGGCACTGGCCGAGCCGATCAAGGGCATGCGCGCTAGGCCCCATTGATCCTTCTGCGAACGCTGTCAACAAATAGCGTGAAGAGGGCACTGAGGCTCAGATAAATGCCCTGGCTACGACACCACCGCTTGTTCAAATCCCTCGGCGGCACACCTGCCGCCGACACCGAAGCCGGCGGCTGCCTGGCACTGACCAAGCAGGCCGCCGCAGCGGCCTGAGCAAAACCAACTGGCCTCGCGACCCAGCCCAGCGCAATTCAGGATGCGCTGGTCGATGCCATCAAGAATCAGCCTTGAAGCCCAGAGCGCTTACGAGGCGGCGGGCCATGTCAGAGTCGGCGGCCAAGCGGCGGTTGTGATCGGCCACGGTGCTGGCCTCGAGATAGGCTGCCAGTGGCGTGAGGAAATCGCGGATATCAGGCTGGTTCATCGCCGCACGCAGCGCGGTGTTCAGGTTGTCCCGGTTCGCGTCGCTGATACCAGCTGGCGCGAAGAAGCCGAACCACTCCCGCACCATGAGCTCACCAAAACCCTGCTCTCTGTAGGTGGCCACATCCGGGGTGTACGGCGAGCGCTCCGGGCCCGAAGTGGCCAGGATGCGGGCCTTGCCACCGCGGTGGTGTTGCACCCAGTCGCCGAGTGGCGAGGACATGCCTGCGAGCTGGCCGCCCAGCACCTGCGGGATGGCTGGACCCGAACCGGCAAAAGGCACATTGGTGATCTGGAAGCCGCCCAGCATGGCCAGCCGGCCGGCCAGCAGGTGGGGCATGGAGCCCGCAGCCGGGTTTCCGATGCTGGCTTTACCCGGGTTGGCCTTGGCCCACTCAACAAAATCTCGCACGTTCTTCACCGAATCGGGCACCGCCGGACCGACAACGAAAGCGTGGTCGGTGGAGTGGCCGATGCCGATGGGCGCCACATCGGAGACCGCATACCCCAGGCGAGAGTAAGAGTGCGGGTAGATGGTCATCATGGACGCCGGCGAATACAAAATGTGGGCCCCGTCAGCCGCGGCCGACTTCAGGGTCATCACGCCGAGTTGTCCACCCGCGCCCGGCTTGTTGTCGATGATGACTGTATTGGCGAAAGTGCCACGCAGTTTTTCACCGACGCGCCGCGAGAACGCGTCGGTCGTTCCCCCTGGCGGAAAGCCCACAATGATGCGCAAGGACTCCACTCGGGTCTGAGCCCGAGAAATGAGGGGAGTCAGACTGAGCACACTCACTGCAGCGGCGCCTTGGATCAACTGGCGGCGGGTTTTCATGGGCTGGTTCTCCTTGAGGGCGATATTGAAGAGGAAACGGAATTTGAACATTTCCGAAACCGAACCCTGCTACAGGATTCCCCTAAAGGCGCAAGGACCCGAAAAAAAACCACCGACCTTGAGGAATCGGTGGGTTTTTATGGGTCTTCTCTGGTCGGGGTGAGAGGATTCGAACCTCCGGCCTCTACGTCCCGAACGTACCTAAACATAATGCAAGCTGTTGATTTTATTGGTAATTTCTCTATTGTAGTTTAGTCTGTAGTTTATTTGGGACTGACTAAAAACCAAAGAAAAGACGCTTCTCACCCTGTGAAAAAGAGTCTGTCGGCGTGCCACCAAAGCCTCTACGTTCAGTGTCGATTTTTAGGACGCTGCTACGTCATTGAAGTACAGCAGATGGGCTCTATCGACCATACAGCAGCCCTACAGCACGTCGATTGCCACAGCTGTGCTCGCCTCGTTAAAGGGCTCTGCCATCGACAGCTTGTAGGGTGGTTAGATTAAAAGTGGTGGGGGTTAGGTTCTGCACCCCCTTCGAAAACTGCAGCAGAAATTTTTTGGGTGCTGCAACCATTTTCACTATGCCTCTCATCCCCACTCACCACTTTTTTGCAGCAGCTATGTCTCTCGCCGAAAACCTACTTTTTTTGGGTGGTTTGAGCGGATTTGATGGCATAGGTTGAGGCTGTGCCGATGCTGTAAGTCCTGTCGGTTGGGTTGGCGCAATTGGCTTCTGTGCTGCGATGGGTTGGGTGGGCTCTGCTGCAAGCTGTTGGGGGTTGGCTGCACGTGTGGGCAGCTGCTGAGCACCTACAGCCGTTTTCTGCTGCTGCGGTGGTGGGGGTGCCGCTTTTTTGGTTGGGGGTGGTAGGGGTAGGCGAACAGATGGCGATGCACCCTTCGACTTTCGCTTGCCACCCTTAAACTTCGCAGCACGCTGCGCTGCAGCTTTGCGCTCTGCCTCATCACGTGCTTGCTGATTGATAGCAGCCCACACGTTGTCATTGATGAGCTTCCATAGTGCCATCTGATCTTCAGCACTTGCGATTTCCATCAGCCTCACCGCCATCTCCTTTTGTTATATTTAGCAACTGAGATGACGCGCCAATCAAACAAGTTCGATGGAACCGTCACCACCGAAAGCCTACTATGTTAATAATTCAGATTGCGCTCGGAATTGTCCTAGCAGCAATATTAATCGCACTGCTTCCTCAAATTTTGTCAATGACAATATGGATTGGAATGGCTGCTGTAGCCATCGCGATAGTCGTATTGGCAGCTCACTTTATTAGCGAATTCTTGTCCGTCATAATGGGCGTCCTAATTTTATCCTACCTGGCAGCACTAATTTACTCAGCGACAAAATGGAAGTCAATCCTTAGAAGCAAAAAAATTGAAGAGTTGAATATCGAATTGAGTAATCTCCAACAAATGCTATCAATCATTGAGCACACAGATCACAGTACCAAAGACCTTAAAGCATCCCTTGTGTCCAAGCAAAATATTAGGAAGAAAATTAAAGATATGCAAGCACAGCGAGAAAAATTGGTGGCTGATGATGCAGCGATTTCTGTAAGCGGTCGATGAGCCCCCCAAAAAAGTGCCATCTAATCTTCAGCATTTGCAAATTTCAATAGCCCCCACACCATCTCGTTTTGGCATATTTAATTGAATGCGACAGACCCCCGCCATCCTTAGTGAGTATAGTTTTAATAAACGAGGTATATGCTAATAGTTCAAATTGCGCTCGGAATCGTTTTGGGAGTGATTCTGCTTGCGTTTCTCCCTCAGATCTTTTCGATAAGTGTATGGCTTCTCGTTATCGCTTTAGGAGTGGCTGCTGCCGGTGCGGCACTTTATTTTATGTTTGAATATTTTGAATACATCGTAGCCATCTTCGTACTCTTTATAGCCATAGCCCTCCTAGTAAGAAAATCAAATAATGTCAATTTGGACGATGAGAAAAAGCGTCGAAAAGCCTTAGGCTATGACGATTGATTTTTCACATCTTCGACAAGTTGATAACGTTGCCGACACCGTACTGAGCTTCTAACAGCCATTTGGCTCTGTTGATGTCCTCAGCTTGCACTTGTGTCCGAACGAGGATGGTGCTGCCACCACTTATCCGAACACGAACGGTGGCAGCGTAGCTCTGTAACTTCATTTCTTAAAGCCACTACGCAGCTTGTTGCTGACAGCGTCAATCTGTGCATCCAAGCTGCCTTCTTCCACTGCTTGCTTGACGATTTCCAACGTGGGCAGCAGCTCATTGACTGAAGACAGCTCGATGGCATTTTTGCCTTTGCTGATTTCGATGACTTTGGCGCCATAGCGGATTGACAGATTGAGCTTTCCATCTGTAGTTGCCCACCACCACTGTTTGATCCTTTTTGCTGTTTCAATGCTGCGGCGTTCGCCCGATTCAGCGTCCTTTACTGTTTTGAATTTGGTAGGCGAATAAACACGCCCTTCTGCTTGTGCTCGTGCCAACTGCATTTGCTCGAACAGCTTTGCACTAAGTTTGTTTCGACGCTGCTGTGTGGGCGTTTGCGCTGTAGCACGCTTAGCTACGACGAATTTCAAATTGGTAAGTGCGGTCATTCAGTGCTCCAAAAAAAGTTGTTGTTCATTGAATGTAGTTTCAGAGTGTGGTGATGGACAACCGGCAAAGGCTGCATCGTGTGGCTCTTTTCTCACACCGAAAATTCATCTCCTTTTATTTGGTTTTGCTAAATAGCTGTATGAAGCTAACAGCAGAACACGTTCGAAATTTCCTCAATGGGCACAGCCAACATATCACGCATTGGGCTGTAGCACACACACCTTTTCACACCTACAGAGCAACACCGCCGCAGCTAGAAAGAATGAAGCACGAGGCTCAGAATCAGTGTCGATTTTTTCGACGCTCATTCAGTCAATTCCTCTACCAGGCAAAGGCACTACGCAAACCCGAAATCTACAGCCCACTACTAATCACAACCATCGAAGGCGCAAAGGCATCACCATTCACACAAGACACAATCCACTTCAATTTCGCAATAGGCAACGTCCCACGCTGCATCAGCACTGACGAGCTACGTCAGGTCTTCATGCATTGTTGGGTTGATAAGGCAAAGCTCAGCGGAAAGAGTCTATGGCTGCAAGCTGCAGACTGCAGCCGCAACACGCATTGGCTCAACTACATCACCAAAGAGGCAGAAATAGGCAACATAGACACGTGGGATTTCCAAAACACGCAAATCCCACACGTCGCACTCGCAGCAGACTGAAGTTAGCTGTGTAGTTCCCACAAGCCCACGCAGATGATGGGTAGTGCTACCGCTTTGACTTCTAACTATTCGGAGTGGTTGAGGACAGATGCATAGACTGAAGCTGCCATATTAAATCTAGCACCTCTTTGTCCGGCTTGCAAAAAGACGGCTTGCCAACAGACGTAAATATAACAGCACGCAAATATTCACAGTCCTTCCTACTTCGGATACCTTCATTGAAAAAACCAGACTTTCTGATGTTGTTTGTCCAGTCATATTGCCCTTGCAATCCAATAAAGAAAGTCGCTGATTCGCCGTGTTGCAACTTGTGTGGGAGTGGGGGATTCCGTGCAATGTAGTCGGACGAAGTGACATCTTGTATAGCCCATCGCTTTTTTCTTAGTGGAAAGCTCAATCGCCAAGCAACATTCACAATTGTTGCTGGCGCTTCACCTTCATTGACAGCGTTAAAAGTTAGGTATTCGGGTGCGTTGCCCTTCTGCTGCTGCCAGACAATGACTTTGCGAGAGCACGAAATCCTCAGCAAAGGCGATGGACGTCTGTTCGCAAGATAAAGACTGACCACAACTGCACCCAACGTTCCGATAGCACTACCGATTTGGGCGTAATCAATGAGTGTTTGGGGAAAGAAGCTTGGCTCAATCATCCGTCGCGTTGGGTGTGTGAGGTTGGTCACTTTATACATCTAAAGCAGCTGTGTAGGCAAAAATCCCTACTCAGACGAAAAAACACCCTCTACCTAAAAAAACTGCAGCACAGAAGTTTGAGGGCTGCAAACCCAATTCGGGCAGCAAGCACGCAGCACACACTGACGCAGCAAAACACGCTACAGCACGCTTTTAAGGGCGTTTGCAGCGTTGGGTAGCGAATGGGGTGCTAAATAGCTTGTAGGGCTTGTTTGCTGTGTGGCGCTGCTGCCACTCGAAACTACATAAAAGTAGGATTTTCTGTAGTTCTTGCATAACACGTTGAAATCATTGAGGTTTTTGTACGTGCCTTTTTCGGTTGCTCTTTGAAAACAAAGAAAACAAACTGCAGCTCTGTATTTATTTGATTTGGAGCGACAGATGGGAAAAGCAAAAACACTCAGCAACACAGAACTTCGTCGTGTGCTCGACTACATAGCTACCCGCAAACACGCAGCACGCAATAGGGCGCTGCTGCTGCTCACGCATTGGGCAGGGATGCGAGTAGGGGAAGTTGCAGCACTACGCTACTGCGATGTGCTCAACAGCGATGGCAGCGTGCGCGACGAAATACAGCTGTCAGCAGAGCAGACAAAGGGCAAACACAGCAGAACGGTGTTCGTCAGCACAAAGCTACGCAAAGAGCTTGCAGCCTACATCGCTGCACATCCGATGAAAGACAGTGAGAACGCATTGTTCTACACGCAGAAAAACCCCAAACGAGGCTTTACAGCCAACACGCTCACACAATACTTTCTGCATCTCTACCGAAATGTGGGCATCGACGGAGCAAGCAGCCACAGCGGACGACGCAGCTTTGCCACCGTGCTCAGTTCGAAGGGCATTGGCATACGTGTGCTGATGCGTGCAATGGGGCACCGCAACATCAGCACCACTATCGGCTACGTTGATGCATCAGACGATATGCTGCGAAAGGCAGTTGATTTAGCTTAGCTAGACTTTTTTGATTCCAAATCAAACGAATCGAAAAATGTTGGTATGTTATAACCCATACTATCGGCGATTGAAATATTCAAATCAATATTTACCTTAGAAATGGTATGTTGCTCTGCCTCCGTAAGCGTCGCAGAACTGAAGCCCTTACCTTGCATAATTTTTAGGTATTGCTCAGCGTCATAGAAATCGACAAATTGGTACTCGAACAAGTCCGACCTCAATAGCAAGACAAATCGATTGATATTTGAAATATCAGCCATGCGAGCCGTTTCTGATATGTGTGAAACTATGGATATCCACCCAAAGAATGCCATTAATGAAAAAATAAACAAGCCACCCTCTATTGAACTTCTATCAAAAAAATAATTTGATGCCGAAATTACAATTATGGATGCGAAAAACCATAGGCGCATCTTGCGATTGAATTTCTGAGTTAAATTACCCTCCGCGCGAAGCTCATCAATCTCTTTTTGAAAATCAGCCAACCTGTTTAGCTTGCTCCAAAATTTATTATAGGCACTCCTGTATTTTGAGAGCTCCGACTTATCGAATTCCCCAAATATATCTGAGAAAAACTTGTTTTTCTTTTTCAGTAGATCTATCTCATAATTTTCAAATGAAGACATACAAGCCCCTTATCAATCATTGATATTAGAGACAATTGATCCGGTGTAGTTTTCAATGACTTCGGCGTCAGACATATTGACTTTGAAATGCAGCCCACGTGTTTTCAACCTAAGCCCAAACCAACAGCAATAGACCTCAACGATGTGCCAGCCCTCGCTGGCTAACGGTAATTCGACTTTATCGCCGAGCAGAAAAGTGCCGCTGATGGTCGCACTCCTGTACCTTGCATTTTTAACAACGATGACGCGTGCATTTTCAATAGATAACTGAGACGAGGGCTTTGCACGCTTCGATGTGTTGGGCGCATCGGTCTGCTCGTTCCAAACCTTCGCAGAAAAGTAGAAGCTCATAGTGTCTCCTCACTGCAGCGTCCTAAAAATCGACGCTTACAGGTCGCTGTTGGGGAACTGCCCATTGGCAGTGTTGGCAATGATGGCACGGGCTTGCTTTACGTATCTGCTCACCGTCATTGTCATTGTGGCGTGTTTTCTACGGGTTTCATAGAGGTTGTCCCACTTATCGGGCATAGCCCTCAGCACAAGTTTGAGCTTTTCGCCGATCGCCCACAACGGCTGGCGCTGTTCTTTAGGTAGGGCGTCGTTGGCCACAACGGCTTCGAAGACATCGAGCATCACCCTCAGGTTGTGCTGTGTGAAGTTACGGTGCAGTGGGTAGCGTGCCGTGCTGACGGCTGTCTGCAACGACTTTCGCCCACGTTTGCCCTTGTGTGCCGTCAGCAGCAAGTCGGCGAACTTCTTCTGCAGATGCCGACGCCCCAAATCCATATTGACTGCGACAAACAGGACGTTACAGCCCCAACGCTTGTTCATCTCAGCTGCAGCGTCGATTTTTTGGATGCTTAGCTCCAACGGTTCTTCGGCGAACAAGTAGTCGCCTTTGTTATTTGGCGCCCCCCACCAACTGCGGAAGTCGTCAGAACGCACATCGCCGAAGTCTGCATACAAAGCAGCAAGCTCGCCCACTCCCCCACGCTCGCAGCAAGCGAGGTAATCAGCGTTCTTTCGCAGATAGGCCCACCACCAATAGTATGGGCTGCGCTGCTGCAGATGTATGGGTGACGGTTTGAGCTTCGTCCCAATCAACGGATGGATTGCAAGGAATTTTTTACGCATCGTTAGATGTTATCAGACAATTCGTTGCCAATAGTCGGATGCATGAATTTTATTCAGATTGAGATAATATACGTCTGTGTTGAATGACATAGCCAAACAAGTCAATCTGCACGTTTTATTAACTAACTTAAAGGTAATTTATGACTAAGATTAAAAGTGTTTGCGAGTGTCCCAAATGTGCAAAGGCACGAGAGATTAAAACATACGAGTGGCAATTGCATTTCTTTGTTGGAGTAAATTCGCCCAACCTCAATTGTGATTTGAGCGAATTTCAATACGATTTGGATTTCGACAATGCGCTGCATTGGGATGTAGGCTTCTGTGGAGATGCACGATACATCGTTTACCGAAATGAAGATGGGATTCTCGTTGCCTGGTATGACAGGGAAAAGAAATGTGGTTATTCGAGTAAATTGATTGGCGAATCTTCTTAATTCAAAGGAAATAAAAATGGCTAAATTTTCCAAAGCTCAAGCAGTTGTAACAGCACTCGCTATCTCTGCAAATGTCAAATCGGTAATTGAAGAGGCAAATAAGCTGTCTGTACAGCGTGAAACTTTTGAAAAGGAAGAACTTGCACGTAGCAATAAGGCACTGTATGCCATCCTTGCAAAGGTATATGCACTCTTCAATAAGGCTGTCAAAGATGGCTGCATTAAGGAAACAGCAAAAGAAATGCGTTCGTTGCTGAAGGCGCGAGGCGTGAAGGTGCAAAGCAACACGCCAGCCCTTACTTGTTTCGTCCGCTTTGTGTTTAACAGCGACAGAAAGCGTGCCTACAACTATGCTAGCACGCTGATGGCGGCTGTAGATGCAGAAATCAAACCCGAAAACCTTGCAGCATTTATCGAAGGAAGCAATGGGGTTGAGGAGTGCAAAAAGAAGTACAAGATGAAGGATGAGACAAAGCAGCGAGTTGAAGCTGTTGCTGCTGCGAGCAACGATGTGATGGGTTTATTGAAGTCACTGCCTGCTGCAGCCACCGTCATTCTGCCAAACGCAAGCGTCGAGTTGAGCGACGGTGTGGAGTTCGCCTTCATCGTTGCACGCAGCGTAGGCAATGGTAGTTTCGAGCTGCTGCGTGCCGTTCCGAAATCGACAAAGGCAATGCAGACTGCAGCTGTCAAAGAGCTTGCAAAAGACTGGATTGAAATATTGGCCAAAACACGATCTGAGGCAAACGAACAGAAAGTGAAGGTGACGACTGAGAAGGCAGTTAAGTCGATTTCCGCGAAGTCTGCTGCAAAGATGACACTTAAGGAATTGGAAGTAGCTTAAGAAATGTGTGGAGTGCAGCCTTGCACTCCACCTTGTATCAAATTTATTCAAAGGATATTACTATGCATAAGATAATTGACACTGAGAGAAAATATCGTCCCCGTTCACTTGATGAGTTCGTTTTCCCCAACAAACACGTTGAAGAGACGGCGAAAGCGTATGGGACGGGTGAAATAACTCGGCCGCTGATTTTGAGTGGCACAAATGGAACTGGCAAAAGTCTCTTATCTGAACTGATACCCAAAAAGATTGAGGGGTTTGAGCCTCTCATCAATCGTGTACGCTCCTGTGACTTGAATAGTAGTAAAGAAATCTACAGCCAATTCACTCGCAATAAGCAGTTCGATAAGCTATTCACTATTAACGACCAACGCTACAACTACAACGTAATTGAAGAGGTAAATTTTGATGCCAAAGCAAGAGATGCTTTTCGTGTTGTGCTCGATGAGTACAGAGGGGTGGATATGACGATTATGACTACAAATGAGATAGGGAAAATCGATATTGGCGTTCGTAGCCGCTGTGAAACGCTGCCCGTGCCACCTTGTGAGCCACACGTATTCTTCCCTCGAGCCAAAGCTATCATTGAAGCTGAGGGCTACAGCATAGACGACGATGCCCTAATGGCTGCTTTGGATGCTGTCTATGATGCTAAGGCGGATAATCGTAGTTATTACCAGACTATGGATGAGATACTGCGTAAAGCGTAGTTCGTAGCGTCAATTTAATCGACACTAAAAAAAGCTCACTAATAGTGGGCTTTTAATTTTTTGATTTTATATTTTTGTACTTAAATGTTGCTCTTGCTGAATTGTAGAATGCAAGAATAAAAAACGGCGTTAATCCAACGGTTCCTTGCTCGGTGAATTTTATATACATCTCTGCAGCTGTTATTAAAATCGCAATTACTGCAGCCACTCTCGACATTTTGTTTATAAAGAATGCGATTATTAGCATTGGCGCTACGTTGCCAATCAGTGCGGAAAATATATCAATTGAATTGTCTGTGCCTTTTTCGAATATATTTAATCCAATCATAGCGAGTGAAATCGCTGCAATTACAAGTGCAATAGATGCTCCAAATTTCGCAACACGCTTTGCTGATGCTTCATCCTCAATTTGAGGATAGATTATGTTCATAAATTGATTGTTCATTTTTTTCCTCTTCGACTCTGCAGCATCTCAATGTTCATCTCACCCTCTAAGTGCGATGCATAGAAACGCTCAATCATTTCAGTCGATGTACGTGCGTTACGCGCGAGCGTGAGCAAGTCCAAACCCTCGCCATAAAGCAAACGATACATTATGCAAGTGTGTCTTAGGCTGTAAAGGCTGCGCTCCTCCCCACGTGCCCCCTGCGCCAACCCACAGTGCGCCAACACGACACTGAACTGACGCTGTAGCTGTGTCAGTGCGGCACCCCTGCGCTTTTCAATCTGTTCCCTTGCGTCCGCAGCAGAAGTGCGTCCATACGAGGGCAGAAACACGTAGTCATCTGCTGTTGCTTTGTTCTTCCGTTTGTCGTTGCTCCAATGCAGCGCCTTCTGCCGACGGTAGTAATGCACAGCAGCAGCCATCGACACAATGGGCTTGTCGTGCTTCTTGCTTGTGGGCAGCGACATACGGAGATAGGTGTGAGCGCCCTCAATGACCTCAATGTGCTTGTGCTGCATCCACTTGATGTCGGTGGGACGGATGAAGCTGTTCGCCATAAAGACAATGAGGTTCCGCAAGTCCTCTGTCATCACCACACGGCGCAGCAGTTGACTCGAAGCTACCTTCTGCTGCAAAGCCTTCTGTGCTGCTGCACGCGGTTTGTAGGTTGATGGCTGGCGTTTGGCTGTGAAGACTTCTTCTTTGCCGTTGTCATCGACGAACTTGCGTATCTCCCAAGTCTCGCCACTGAGCTCGCGTGCTGCATTCCACAGCTTGCGGTATTCCTTCGTGTTGAACCAACCGCGCGGCGCATCCACCTTTTTGACTTTTGGGAACTGCGGCACAACTTCGATGTAGCCCCTGCGCTGTGCATAGCCCATCGTCTTGCGGACAAGCCCCAAATAGTTGCTGATGGTGGGTGCTGTGAGCTTGTCGGCGCTGAGCTTGTTGATGAACTTCTCAACGATGAAGTAGTCGATGCTCTTCAAGTCGTAGCTGCGGAAGTAGGGCAGCACTTCCTTGTGCAGCCGATACCTATCGTTCTGCTGCATCATTGCCGACATCTCGCCACGCTGCACCTTTGCGTCTTGCTGTTCAAGTAGAGCTTGGGCGCACATCTCAAAGTCAGCACGGCTGTTCAGTACCAGCCCTTGTCGCTGCTTGAAATTGACTTCGTCGTAGAAGTCTTTGGCGAACTCAATGGCACGCCGCTTGTCGGTCTCCCTTGTGCTGCGACGAAGGATTTTTCCATCAGCGTAGTAGCGAACCCACCAAAAGGGCGACGCTGCAAGCTGATAGATGACGAGCTTCTTCGGATAGTTGGAAACGTGCGTGAGGTTGAGGGCAGAAGTGCGATGCTTCGTCACAGCACCGTCTATTTGTACGACGCTGAGAACGGCCTTCTTTGCTGCTGCACGTGCCATCTATGCAACACCAAAAGAAAAAAACACGCTGCAGATACGCTCTACAACGTGTTTTTTCGAAACCAAAGAATCGAAATTGGGTGAATCAAGCATTTGTAGTTTAGCTTAAACTAAACTACAAATTTGAGCAACCAATTTGCCAAGTTATTGATTTAATTGATGATTTTGGTCGGGGTGAGAGGATTCGAACCTCCGGCCTCTACGTCCCGAACGTAGCGCTCTACCAGGCTAAGCTACACCCCGATATGGCGCGCTGTAGGCGCCAAAACCGAATATTTTAGCAGGGTCCCTCAGGGGCCCCGCTTCATTTACGACGCACCGGTTCTGTTGTTGAACGCATGCAAAAACCCTGCAAAGGCGCCAGCGCGATCCTTTCAGGAAAGTAACGTTTTGCAACATATGATGAGATCTACTGCAGCGCCGCAGTGGATGCCATCGTCAGCGTCATGCGCTGCGCCATTGAACCTCTGACCCGCCCTCCCCTGAACAACACCCCCACCAGCAAACGCCTGGCATGGGCCGGCCTGAGCCTGTGGCTGGGCTACAGCGCCGCGTGTCTGGTGTGGTGGTTTCTGGCGGATCCACTGAGATTCCAGATGATTTGCCGCGCCCTCCAACCATGAGCACCTTAACCGTGAACGCCTCCCTGAACACCGAAGCCATGCTGCAGCCCCAGCGAGCCAAGGCCGACCGCTTGATGCTGACCACGCTGGCTTTCCTGGCCCTGCTCTGCCTGGGCATTGGTGCGGCGACGAACACCTGGGACATCGCACTGGCCGTCGGCCTGCCCGCCTTTGTAGTGCCTTGGATGATCTACCGCGCCGCACCCGGCTCGCTGGTCTCGCGCACGGCCATCGCCTGTGCACTCATGATCTCTTCGGCCCTGATGATTCAGCAAAACCAGGGCATGACTGAGATGCACTTCGGCATCTTCGCCCTGCTGGCCTTCCTGCTGTATTACCGCGACTGGCGCCCCGTGGTGGTGGCCGCTGGCCTGATCGCTGTGCACCATGTGGGTTTCGGCATCCTGCAGGCCACCGGCACTGGTGAGTTTTATGTGCTCAGCGGCCAAGTGAATCCAGGGCTGATCCTGGTCCATGCGGCCTACGTGGTGTTTGAGGCCGGCATGCTGGTGTTCATGGCCGTCATCCTCAAACGCGAAGCCGTGGAAGCCGCCCTGGTGGCGGAGGTGGCCGGCCGCATCAGCGAAGGCGATTTCTCCGCCAGGGAAAGCGCCCAAAGCCACCAGAAACTGCCGCTGCTGCAAAAGATCATCACGATGCAGCGCTCCCTGGACTCCACGCTCAAGGACATCATCAATGTGATGAACGGCGTGGCACAAGGCAACTTCACAGGGCGGGTCAATGTGGAGGCCCGCGGCGACCTCAATACGCTCAAGCTGGGGATCAACCAGAGCATCGAAGCCCAACAGCAGGTCTTCCAGGACATCACGCGCGTGATGAGGGGCATTGCCCAGGGCCAGTTCAATGAGCGTGTGACGGCGCAGGCCACCGGCGATCTGCAGGCGCTGAAGGACCACGTCAACCAAAGCATTGAGGCGCAGCAGGCCTTCTTCAGCGATGTCAGCCATGTCATGTCGGCAGTGGCCCAGGGCAAGCTGGCCGAACGCATGAGCGTGGCCGCCCGCGGGGACCTGGAAGCACTGAAAGTGAACATGAATACCTCCCTTGAATCGCTGGGGCAGGCGTTGCATGTGATCAGCCAGAACACCCTGCAGGTGGCCGCCGCATCGAGCCAGACCAGTCAGGCGATTGGGCAGATCGCGGACGGCGCGCAGAACCAGACACATGCCATCAGCCAGGTGTCTATGGCTGTGCGCCAGACCGTGAGCTCGGTGACCGAGGTCTCGCGCAGCACGGAAACGGCCAGCCAGCGCTCACGCCAGTCCTTCGAGTCGGTGCGGGCCAGCATGCGCCGGATGGACGAGATGGTGCAGGTGGTCACCAGCATCGCCCACAACTCCGAAAAAATCAGCCGGATCACCGAAGTGATTGAGAAGATCGCCAACAAGACCAACCTGCTGGCGCTCAACGCCGCCATCGAGGCTGCCCGCGCGGGCGAGCACGGCAAGGGCTTCGCGGTGGTGGCCGACGAAGTGGGCAAGCTGGCGCTCAACAGCGCAGAAAGCTCCCAGGAAATCGCCGCCCTGGTGAACCAGGCCGTGGATGAGGCGCACCGGGCAGTGACGACGGTGACGCAGGTGAACCAGGAAATGACCTCGATCGAACTGGACGCCCAGGAGACCGACAACATGCTCAGGCGGATTGCGGCAGCCCTGGAGCAGCAGAGCACGGCGATGGAGGAAATCAACGTGAACCTGTCCAACGTCGACAACATTGCGCGCAGCAACGCAGCGGCGTCAGAGGAAATCACGGCCACCATCCAGGGGCTGTCGAACATCGCTGACGCCACACGCCGCGAGGTCGAACGCTTTCAGGTGTAAATCGATCCAGGCCGCGGGCCTGGAAGAAGCGTGCTCAGGCGCGGCGATCCAAGAGTTGGGCCGCCAGGCTGTGCAGCGCGTCGCGGTAAGAGCTAGGCGGCAGCAGCGACAAAGCGTCGATGGCTCGCTGGGCCTCCTGCGCCGCGCGCGAACGCGTCTGATCAAGTGCACCCGTCTCCTGAACGATGGCCAGAATCTGGCCCATCTGCGCTGAATCGCCTTCTTGAACAGCCTGCTCGATCAGGGCCCGTTGCGAAGAACTACCGCGTTGCATGGCGACGATGAGTGGCAAGGTCACCTTGCCTTCGCGCAGGTCGTCGCCCAGGTTCTTGCCCATCTCGGCCACATCGCCGTCGTAGTCCAGCACATCGTCGATGACCTGAAAAGCGGTCCCCAGGGCCTGTCCGTAATCCGCGCAGGCCGCTTCCAGCGCAGGGCTGGCCTGAGCCAGGATCGCTGCCAGGCGTGCGCTGGCCTCGAAGAGCTTGGCCGTCTTAGAGCGGATGACGCGCAGGTACTCCTCCTCAGAGAGAGAGGCATCATGCATGTTCATCAGCTGATGCACCTCACCTTCCGCGATGACATTGGTGGCCTCCGCCAGCACCTCCATCACGCGCATGTTCTGGGCCTGCACCATCATCTGGAACGCGCGGGAGTACAGGAAATCGCCCACCAGCACACTGGCGGGGTTGCCAAAGGCCTCGTTGGCCGTGGCGCGGCCACGACGCAGGGTGGACTCATCGACCACGTCATCATGGAGCAAGGTGGCGGTGTGGATGAACTCCACCACGGCCGCTAAATTCAAGCGCTGCTCGCTGGTGCATCCCAGGGCGCCGCTCATCAGCAGCAGCAAAGCCGGCCTGAGCCGCTTGCCCCCGGCGGCCACAATGTAGCGGGACACCTGACCCACCAGCGGCACATCCGAGCTCAGGCGCCGCTCAATGACCGAATCCATGCCGGCCATGTCCTGGGCGATAAGGGCCAGGGCGGCGGCCGTGCTGGAAGGTTGGTGTGACAAAAGGCGTCCAAATGCAAAAAAGCTGGGCGATTATAGGGAGATGCCCCTGAGCCACCCCGTTCCAAGCGCCGGGCGGTGGGCGGCCTGGACGGCCCGGGTTTGGCCGGGCTATAATGGAAAGCTTCCGTGGAAATGGGTCCTCGGAAGCCCCCATTTGAGAGGTCTTACATGTACGCGGTCATAAAAACCGGTGGCAAGCAATACAAGGTTGCTTCCGGCGAAGAAATTAAAGTAGAACAGATTGCTGCGGACGTAGGCCAAGAGATCGTGATTGACCAAGTTCTGGCTGTCGGCAACGGCAGCGAGATCAAGGTTGGCACGCCCTTGGTGTCCGGCGCAACTGTCAAAGCCACGGTGGTGGCCCAGGGCAGGCACGACAAGGTTCGCATCTTCAAGATGCGCCGTCGCAAGCATTACCAGAAGCGCCAAGGGCATCGCCAGAACTACACCGAGCTGCAGATCGGCGCCATCGCCGGCTGAGCCGCCCCACCAGGAGTCTAGGAAATGGCACAGAAAAAAGGCGGCGGCTCTACGCGAAACGGGCGAGATTCCAAGCCCAAGATGCTGGGCGTGAAAGCGTTCGGCGGTCAGGCCATCAGCGCCGGCAGCATCATCGTGCGCCAGCGTGGCACCAAGTTCCATGCGGGCACCAACGTGGGCGTCGGCAAGGACCACACTCTGTTCGCCCTGGTGGACGGTCAGGTGTCTTTTGCGGTCAAAGGCGAGCTGAACAAGCACACGGTCAGCGTGACCCCGGCCTGAGCCTGCTCACACCGACCCGCAAAAAAGCCCCGTCCGCGGGGCTTTTTTGTTGTTGCCCCCCAGACGCCTGGGCAGGTCGCGCCGGCAGGGCCTTCGCGGCACACCCTTTTGTAAACTAACGACCGGCTGCAGCAGCCACCGCCCACCATGAAATTCGTTGACGAAGCATTTATTGACATCGCCGCTGGCGATGGCGGCAGTGGCTGCGTCTCCTTCCGCCATGAGAAGTACAAAGAATTCGGTGGGCCCAATGGCGGCGATGGTGGGCGTGGTGGCCACATCTATGCGGTGGCAGACCCCAACCTCAACACCCTGGTCGACTACCGCTACTCGCGCCGCCATGAAGCGCGCAACGGTGAGCACGGCAAGGGCTCCGATATGTTCGGCGCCAAAGGCGACGACATCCTCCTGAAAATGCCGGTGGGTTCCATCCTGACGGATGCCGAGACCGGCGAGGTGCTCTATGAGCTGTTGGTGCCCGGCGAGGAAGTGATGATCGCCAAGGGCGGCGACGGCGGCTTTGGCAACATGCGCTTCAAGAGCTCGACCAACCGCGCGCCGCGCACCAAGACCCCCGGCTGGCCAGGCGAGCGCAAAAGCCTCAAGCTCGAGCTCAAGGTGCTGGCCGACGTGGGCCTGCTGGGCCTGCCCAATGCGGGCAAGTCCACGCTGATCTCGGCGGTCTCCAATGCCCGGCCGCGCATCGCCGACTACCCCTTCACCACGCTGCACCCTAATCTGGGGGTCGTGCGCGTCGGGCCAGAACAGAGCTTTGTGATCGCCGACCTGCCTGGTCTCATCGAAGGGGCATCGGAAGGTGCGGGCCTGGGTCACCTTTTCCTGCGCCACCTGCAGCGCACCCGGCTGCTGCTGCACGTGGTGGACCTGGCGCCCTTTGATGAGCACATCGATCCAGTGACCCAGGCCAAGGCCATCGTGGCCGAGCTCAAGAAATACGACGAGGAGCTCTACCGCAAGCCCCGCTGGCTGGTGCTCAACAAGCTGGACATGCTCGATGCCGAGCAGCGCGCCAAAACGGTGAAAGACTTCGTCAAGCGCTTCAAGTTCAAGGGCCCGGTCTTCGAGATTTCGGCCCTCACCCGCGAAGGCTGCGAGCCCCTGATCCGTGCCGCCTACGAATTCATCCAGGGCGTGCGTGTCGCCGAGCAGCCGCCCGAGGAAATCGACCCGCGCTTTGTGCCCCCGGACGCCGAGGCCTGAGGAACACAGGGGCCGAGTACCCCGACAAGGACAAGAAGAACGACATGCAGAGCAGGACTGCTTCCGAAGTGCTGAGCCAGGCCAGGCGCATCGTGGTCAAGGTGGGCTCGAGCCTGGTCACCGACGAAGGCCGCGGCCTGGATACCGAGGCCATTGGCCAATGGTGCCGTCAGCTGGCCCAGCTCAGCCGCAGCGGGCATGAGGTCATCATGGTCAGCAGCGGCGCCATCGCCGAGGGCATGAAGCGCCTGGGCTGGATGAGTCGCCCCAGCGCCATCCATGAACTGCAGGCTGCGGCGGCCGTGGGCCAGATGGGGCTGGTGCAGGTGTACGAAAGCAATCTGCGAGCGCTCGGCGTGGGCAGCGCCCAGGTGCTGCTCACGCATGCGGATCTGGCTGACCGCGAACGCTACCTCAACGCCCGCTCCACCCTGCTGACCCTGCTGCAGCTGGGGGTGGTGCCTGTGATCAACGAGAACGACACCGTGGTCACCGACGAAATCAAGTTCGGCGACAACGACACCTTGGGCGCCCTGGTGGCCAACCTGGTCGAAGCCGACCTGCTGATCATCCTCACCGACCAGAAGGGCCTCTATACCGCTGATCCCCGCAAGGATCCGACGGCGACCTTCGTGCACGAGGCCCAGGCCGGGGACCCGGCTCTGGAAACGATGGCCGGTGGTGCGGGCTCGAGCATCGGCAAAGGCGGCATGATCACCAAGATCCTGGCGGCCAAGCGGGCGGCTGGATCAGGGGCCTCGACGGTTATCGCCTGGGGGCGTGAACCCGACGCCCTGCTGCGCCTGGCCTCAGGCGAGGGCCTGGGCACGGCCCTGATTGCACAAACCCAGAAGAACCAAGCCCGCAAGCAGTGGATGGCCGACCACCTGCAGCTTCGCGGATCGGTGCTGGTGGATGAGGGCGCCGCAGCGAAGCTGCGCGACGAGGGCAAAAGCCTGCTGCCCATCGGCATGACCGCTGTACAAGGAGACTTTGCCCGGGGCGATGTGATCGCCGTGCGCGACCCCAGCGGGCAGGAGATCGCCCGCGGCCTGGCCAACTATTCCAGCGCTGAAGCCCGTCTGATCTGCCGCAAGGCATCCGGCGAATTTGAAAAGCTGCTGGGGTACACGGGCGAGCCAGAGATGGTGCATCGCACCAACCTGGTCATCTCGCGCTGAAGCGGCTCAGCGATTCCCCGAGCCCGCAGACTGCCGCAGAGCCCGCACCACATCGGCAGGCTGAGAAGGCGTGCCTGCGTTATCGCAGGCACCCTGGCGCGCGAACATCAAGGCGTGGCGAGAAGGGCGGGATGCCATGGGCGCCCACTGGGGCTCGGCCATCATGACCCAGGCCTCGCCCGTGTGGCGTGCGTAGGTCTTGACCTCGGCGGTGGCACAGCGAAGCCCCTCATAGAACACATTGCGGCCACCCGAAGGACTGCGGGCCACCACCACGTAGCGCAACACCCGGTCGGCCGCAGAGATGCTGATGGTCTGCGGGTCCACCGCATACACCAGAGGCGAGTTGGGGTTGACCTCAAAGCGAATCAGCCTGTCCATACTGAAAGCCGGCGGTGCGGGCACCTCGCCTTCTTTCCAGGCGCCATCGTCCAGCCACCCGGACTGGGCCCGGGCACCGGTGATCACGGTACAAGCCAGCACGATGAGCAGGGCCCGAGACATGCTCATGGCTTGGCCTCGGGGCTGGCTTGCAAGCTGGTCTGCGGATCCGGATCGAAGCTTGCACCCGGCGGCAGATCCATGGATGCGCCGGTGGGCGTGCTTGTGGAGACCGCCTGCTCCGCACCATCGCGTGGGCGAAATCCGGGGCGCAGGTGGCGGTTGCGTGGGTCGTGGCGACCCTCATGGCGGCCGTCGAGGCGGGGCACAAAGCGAGCGAGCTCACTCAGCGCCATTTCATAAACGCCGCGCTTGAACTCGACCACCACATCCAGCGGAACCCAGTAGTCGTTCCAGCGCCAAGCGTCGAACTCGGGGTGGTCCGTGGCACGCAGGTTCAGATCCCAGTCGTGCCCCACCAGTTGGAGCAAGAACCAGATCTGTTTCTGGCCTTTGTAATGACCGCGCGCATCGCGGCGGATGTACCGGTCCGGCACCTCGTAGCGCAACCAGTCCCGGGTACGGGCAAGCACCTGCACATGGTGCGGCATGAGACCGATTTCCTCGTGCAGTTCCCGGAACATGGCCTGCTCGGGATTCTCGCCCCGGTCAATGCCACCCTGAGGAAACTGCCAGGAGTGGGTGCGGATGCGCTTGCCCCAGAAAACCTGGCTCTTCTGGTTGAGCAGAATGATGCCGACGTTGGGCCTGAAGCCATCGCGGTCGAGCATAATCGAACCTCAAAATTTCAAAATTGAGCCCATTATGCACAGCCACGGTAGCAGCGCCAAGCGCACTGCCGAGCAGCCCGGGCCGCCTCCCCCCCTCCCCCATGAAAGCGTCTGAGTTCCTCATTTCCACCCTCAAGGAAGCGCCGGCCGATGCCGAGGTGGTCAGCCACCAGCTGATGATGCGCGCCGGCATGATCAAAAAACTCGGTGCCGGCATCTACAACTACATGCCCATGGGCCTGCGGGTGATCCGCAAGGTAGAGGCCATCGTGCGTGAGGAAATGAACCGGGCCGGCGCGATCGAGCTGACCATGCCCGTGATCCAGCCCGCCGAGCTCTGGCAGGAGACGGGCCGCTTCGAGAAGATGGGGCCGGAACTGCTGCGCATCAGCGACCGACATGGGCGCGACTTCGTGGTGCAGCCCACCAGTGAAGAGGTGATCACCGACATCGCCCGCCAGGACATCCGCAGCTACAAGCAGATGCCCAAGAATTTCTACCAGATCCAGACCAAGTTCCGTGACGAGCGCAGGCCGCGCTTTGGCCTGATGCGTGGGCGCGAGTTCATCATGAAGGACGCCTACAGCTTCGACCGCGACCAGACAGCGGCCAAGGCCAGCTACCAGGTCATGGCCGAGGCCTACCGCCGCATCTTCGACCGCTTCGGCCTGCGCTACCGCGCCGTGGCCGCCGACTCGGGCGCCATTGGTGGCGACCTGTCGGAAGAATTCCAGGTGATTGCCGCCACGGGTGAAGACGCCATCGTCTACTGCCCGACGAGCGACTACGCCGCCAACATGGAAAAGGCCGAGGCCCTGCCGCCGGCGGGCCCACGTCCGGCAGCCACCGAAGCCCTGAAGAAGACGCCTACCCCGGGCAAGAGCACCTGCCCCGACGTGGCGGCGCTGCTGGGCCTGCCCTTGTCGCGCACGGTCAAGTCTTTGGTGCTGGCCACCGACGAGCTCAACGAACAAGGCGCCATCGTCAAGACCCAGGTCTGGCTGCTTTTGCTGCGCGGCGACCACGACATGAACGAAGTCAAGGTCGGCAAGGTGCCGGGCCTGGCGGCCTTCCGCTTTGCCACCGTGGCCGAGATCGAAGAGCACTTCGGCTGCAAGCCGGGCTACCTGGGCCCCATCGGCCTGAAAAAACCGGTGCGCCTGGTGGCCGACCGTGAGGTGGCCGTGATGGCCGACTGGGTCTGCGGCGCCAACGAAATCGACGCCCACCTCACCGGTGTGAACTGGGGCCGCGATCTGCCTGAGCCTGAACTGGTGGCAGACCTGCGCAACGTGGTGGCCGGCGATGCCTCGCCCGACGGGCAAGGCGTGCTGGCCATCGAGCGCGGCATTGAAGTGGGCCATGTGTTCTACCTGGGCACCAAGTATTCCAAGGCCATGAACGCGACCTTCCTCGACGAGGACGGCAAGCCCAAGCTCATGGAGATGGGCTGCTACGGCATCGGCGTCACGCGCCTGCCGGCTGCGGCCATCGAGCAGAACCACGACCAGCGCGGCATCATCTGGCCCGACGCGATTGCGCCCTTCACGGTGGTGGTCTGCCCCATCGGCGCGCACCGCAGTGAGCTGGTGCGCGAGCAAGCGCAAAAGCTGCACGACGCCCTGCAGGCCCTGGGCGTGGACGTGATGCTCGACGACCGTGATGAGCGGCCGGGCGCCATGTTCGCCGATTGGGAGCTCATCGGCGTGCCCCACCGGGTGGTGATCTCCGAGCGCGGTCTGAAAGAAGGTCAGCTGGAGTACCAGCACCGCCGCGACACGGAGGCCACCAAGGTGGCCGCCGACAGCGTGCTGGCCTTCCTCAGGTCTAGACTGGGGGCATGAGCCTGCGGCCTCGCGCCGTTTCCCTTTCTCCAAGGCCGCCGCCCTCGCAGGGGCGGCGACGCTGGCTCCTGCTGAGCCTGGAATCCATCGCCGCACTGGGGTGGCTTCTGGGCAGCGCTCCTGTGCACGCAGGTCGGCAGATCGAGGAGCCCCTGGCCGATGCCGTGCGCTCGGTGTTGAGCGCGGCCATCGCCAGCCCTGCACCGCCCCGTCCAGAATTCGCATCCCAGGCGGCGAGCCAGGCGCATGAGCGCTGGCTGGCTGGGCAAGGCAGCCGTCTGGGGCGGTACAGCCCGCAGCCGCAAATCCGCCGTGAGTTTCTGCAAACCGTCTGGTACGAAGCTCAGCGCGCCGGCCTGGACCGCAAGCTGGTGCTGGGCCTGATCCAGGTGGAAAGCGGCTTTCGCAAATACGCCATCAGCAGCGCCGGGGCCCGCGGCTACATGCAGGTCATGCCCTTCTGGAGCCGGCTGATCGGTGACGGCGATCCGGCTCGGCTCTTTGACCTGCAGACGAACCTGCGATTTGGTTGCGTGATCCTCAGGCACTACCTGGACATGGAGCGCGGCGAGCTCTTCATGGCCCTGGGCCGCTACAACGGCTCACGGGGCCAGGCGCCCTACCCTGAAGCGGTGCTGGCCGCGAGCCGCACCTGGGATGTGCCAGGCTGAAGCTCAGGCGTGCGTGGCACCCTCGAAGCGGCGCTCCTCGGCGAACCAGGCCAGCACCGGCACGGTACCCGGCAGCACCGGCTGCACCTGCACGGGCAGGCCCTGCCAGGCAAAGCGCTGGCCTTCCTTCATGTGCAGCTCACCCGTCCAGTCGACGACCTTGCAGAAATTGAGCCGCACCAGGGCGTGCGGGTAGTCCACCATCTCCACACGCCAGGGATGGGCCGCACCTATGGTGATGCCGATTTCCTCCTGCAACTCGCGCCGCAAGGCCTGCTCGACGCTCTCGCCGGCTTCGAGCTTGCCGCCGGGGAACTCCCAGTAGCCTTCGTACACCTTGCCCGGGGGGCGGGAGGTGAGCAGGAACTGGCCGTCCGGGCGAATCAGCACGCCCACGGCCACATCCACCACGGGGCGGTCCGCACCGCCCTGGCGTGGGCGGTCACCGTCAGCCACCAGGATGGCCGCAGAGGCGGTCATGTGCGCCCGTGCTGGCCCGCGTAGTCGCGGGCGAACTGGTAGGCCACGCGGCCGCTGCGCGAGCCACCGCGCTCGAGCGACCAGAGCAGCGCCGCCGGCCGGGCCGCCTCGATCTCGGCAGCAGGCACGCCGTAGGCACCCAGCCACTGCGCGACGATGGTGAGGTACTCGTCCTGGCTGAAAGGGTAGAAGCTCACCCACAGGCCAAAGCGCTCGGAGAGGGAAATCTTTTCTTCCACCACCTCGCCGGGATGCACCTCGCCATCGGGCGTGTGCTGGTAGCTGAGGTTCTCGCTCATGTACTCGGGCAGCAGGTGCCGGCGGTTGCTGGTGGCGTAGATCAGCACATTGGGCGTGGAAGCGGCGACTGAGCCATCGAGGATGGACTTGAGCGCCTTGTAGCCCGACTCGCCGTCCTCGAAGCTCAGGTCATCGCAGAAGACCATGAACTTCTCCGGACGGCTGCTGACCAGCTCGACGATGTCCGGCAGATCAATGATGTCGTCCTTGTCGATCTCGATCAGGCGCAGGCCCCGGGGCGCATACTCGTTCAGGCAGGCCTTGATCAGCGAGGACTTGCCCGTGCCGCGCGCACCCGTGAGCAGCACGTTGTTGGCGGGCAGGCCCTTGACGAACTGCTCGGTGTTGCGCTGGATCTTGTCTTTCTGGTCCTCGATTTCCTGCAGGTCTGCCAGGCGAATGCTGGCCGTGTGCCGCACCGGCACCAAGCTGCCCTGGCCGGCGGCGCGCCGGCGGTAGCGCCAGGCGATGGCCTCGGACCAGTCGGGCGCACGCAGCGCCTGGGGCAGCACCGACTCGATGCGCTCGACCAGCGCTTCCACGCGGCTGATGAGCCGCTCCATGCTGTCGTTCATGGGGGTCTTTCTTTAGTCTGCACGCAGCCGCTGCGCAGCGCCCGGCAGGGCGCTTTAGCTGCGGTAATCGGCGTTGATCTTGACGTAGTCGTAGGAGAAATCGCAGGTCCAGACGGTATCGACCGCCTCACCGCGGCCCAGCACCACGCGTACTGTGATCTCACTTTGCTGCATCACCCGCGCGCCATCGGCCTCGGCATAGCCGGGATGCCGACCGCCGTCTTTGGCCACCAGCACCTCGTCGAGGTACAGGTCGATGCGGGACTGGTCCAGGTCGGCTATGCCGGCATAGCCCACCGCCGCCAAGATGCGGCCGAGGTTCGGGTCGCTGGCAAAGAAAGCCGTCTTGACCAGCGGCGAATGCGCAATCGCATAAGCCACCTGCCGGCATTCGTCTGCCGTGCGGCCGCCTTCTACGCGCACCGTGATGAACTTGGTGGCACCCTCGCCATCGCGCACGATGGCCTGGGCCAGCAAGCGCGCCACCTCCATCAAGGCGGTCTTGAGGGCCTGGCCTTCGGCCGATGCCCATGAGGTAATGGGCGCGTGGCCAGCCTGCTGCGTGGCGACGACGACGAAGGAGTCGTTGGTGGAGGTGTCGCCGTCCACCGTCACGCGGTTGAAGGAGCCCTCGGCCAGCTCACGGGCCAGGCCCGCCATCAGGGCGGGCGCGATGCAGGCATCGGTGGCCATAAAACCCAGCATGGTGGCCATGTTGGGACGGATCATGCCCGCGCCCTTGCTGATGCCGGTGATGGTCACCGTCTTGCCCGACACGCTCACGCGCCGGGAGAAGGCCTTGGGCACCGTGTCGGTGGTCATGATGGCCTCGGCGGCCTGCGCCCAGCTGTCTTGCTTGGCGGCGTCGAGTGCCTTGGGCAGGCCCGCGATGATGCGGTCGCTGGGCAGGGGCTCCATGATCACCCCGGTGGAAAAGGGCAGCACCTGCTCGGGCGCAATCTCCAGCAAGCGGGCCAGCGCAATGCAGGTCGAGCGGGCGCGCACCAAGCCGTCGTCTCCGGTGCCGGCATTGGCGTTGCCTGTGTTGATGAGCATGGCGCGAATGCCAAAGCCCTGAAACAGATGCTCGCGGCAGACCTGCACGGGGGCGGCGCAAAACCGGTTTTGCGTGAAGACGGCATCCACGGTGCTGCCTTCGTCGAGCAGCAAGACCGACAGGTCCTTGCGGTGGGCCTTGCGCACACCGGCTTCGGTGATGCCCCAGCGCACGCCGGGCACGGGGAAAAGTTCAGCGGCCGGCGTCGCCACCAGGTTCACGGGCATGGGCGTCCTCTTGCGTGTGTGTGGGTCCCGGCTGCTCAGCTGAGCTTGCCGTGGCACTGCTTGTATTTCTTGCCCGAGCCGCAGGGGCAGGGATCGTTGCGACCCACGCGCGGCACGGCCTGCTGGTCCATGAAGGTCTGCAGGCGGGCCGCGTCTTCGCTGGTGATCTGGGGCTGGCCGGTTTCGTCGGGCGCCGAGTAGGTGACGTTGGCCATCTGCTCGCCACGCTGCTCGATGTCCTGGGCGGCTTGGTCCAGCTGTTCACGGGTCTGCACCTTCACCGTCATGAGCACCCGCGTCACCTCGTTCTTGACGCTGTCGAGCATCTGACCGAACAGCTCGAATGCCTCGCGCTTGTACTCCTGCTTGGGTTGCTTTTGCGCATAGCCGCGCAAGTGGATGCCCTGGCGCAGGTAATCCAGCGCCGACAGGTGCTCGCGCCAGTGGGAATCGATGCTCTGCAGCAGCACCATGCGCTCGAACTGCAGGAAATTCTCCTCGCCAATCTGCTGCAGCTTGTCGGCAAAGGCCTGGTGGGCGGCAGTCACCACTTTCTCGAGAATGTCCTCGTCGGTCAGCGACTCGGCCTCGCTCAGCTGCGACTGCAAGGGCAGCTCGATCTGCCACTGCTCGCGCAGCTGCTGCTCCAGACTGGCCAGGTCCCACTGCTCTTCCACACTTTCCACCGGCACATACTGGCGCACCAGGTCGGTGAAGCAGCCTTCGCGCAGGGCAGCGATCTGGCTGTCCAGGCGGTCGGCGTCCATGATGTCGTTGCGTTGCTGGTAAATCACCTTACGCTGGTCATTGGACACATCGTCATATTCGAGCAGCTGCTTGCGCATGTCAAAGTTGCGCGCCTCGACCTTGCGCTGCGCCGACTCGATGCTGCGCGTGACCATGCCGGCCTCGATGGCCTCACCCTCAGGCATCTTCAGGCGATCCATGATGGCCTTGACCCGCTCGCCCGCGAAGATGCGCATCAGCGGATCATCGAGGCTCAGGTAAAAGCGCGAGGAGCCCGGATCGCCCTGGCGGCCCGAACGGCCGCGCAGCTGGTTGTCGATGCGGCGGGACTCGTGGCGCTCGGTGGCAATGATGCGCAGACCGCCCAGGGCCTTGACCTTCTCGTGCTCGCCCTGCCAAGCTTCGCGCAAGGTATGCACCTGGGCCTGCTTGGCGGCCTCGTCCAGGGCTTCATTGGCCTCGACGGCTTCGACGAGTTTTTCCACATTGCCGCCCAGCACGATGTCCGTGCCGCGACCGGCCATGTTGGTGGCAATCGTGATCATGCCGGGCCGGCCGGCCTGGGCCACGATGTCGGCCTCGCGGGCATGCTGCTTGGCGTTGAGCACCTGGTGCGGCAGCTTGGCGTGCTCGAGCAGCTTGTCGATGATCTCGGAGTTCTCAATGGAGGTGGTACCCACCAGCACGGGCTGGCCGCGCTCATGGCATTCCCGGATGTCGGCGATCGCCGCGTCGTACTTTTCCTGGGTGGTCTTGTAGACGCGGTCGAGCTGGTCATCGCGGCGGCTGGGCCGATTGGGCGGGATCACCACGGTTTCCAGGCCGTAGATCTCCTGGAACTCATAGGCTTCGGTGTCGGCCGTGCCGGTCATGCCAGAGAGCTTGCCGTAGAGGCGGAAGTAGTTTTGGAAGGTGATGGAGGCCAGGGTCTGGTTCTCCGCCTGGATCTGCACGCCTTCCTTGGCCTCCACGGCCTGGTGCAGGCCATCGCTCCAGCGGCGGCCCGACATCAGGCGGCCAGTGAATTCGTCAACGATCACCACCTCGCCACCCTGCACCACGTAATGCTGGTCGCGGTGGTATATGTGCTTGGCACGCAGACCGGCATAGAGGTGGTGCAGCAGCTGGATATTGGCCGGGTCGTAAAGGGAAGCGCCTTCAGGGATCAGGCCCATGCTGCTCAGGATGCGCTCGGCGTTTTCGTGCCCGCCTTCGGTGAGGAAGACCTGGTGCGACTTCTCGTCGACGGTGAAGTCGCCTGCCTTGATGACGCCCTCGCCAGTGCGCGGATCGGCCTCGCCTTCCTGGCGGGTGAGCAGGGGCACGACGCGAGTCATGGCCAGGTAGAGCTCAGTGTGGTCCTCGGCCTGACCGCTGATGATCAGCGGCGTGCGGGCCTCGTCAATCAGGATGGAGTCCACCTCGTCGACGATGGCGTAGTACAAGCCCCGCTGCACACGATCGCCGGGCTCATAGACCATGTTGTCCCGCAGGTAGTCAAAGCCAAACTCGTTGTTCGTGCCGTAGGTGATGTCCGCCCGGTAGGCAGCCTGCTTTTCCTCACGGCTGACCTGCGGCGAGTTGACGCCCACGCTCAGGCCCAGGAAGTTGTAGAGCCGCCCCATCCAGGCGGCATCGCGACTGGCCAGGTAGTCGTTGACGGTCACCACGTGCACGCCCTTGCCGGCCAGCGCATTGAGGTACACGGGCAGCGTGGCCGTCAGGGTCTTGCCCTCGCCGGTGCGCATCTCGGCAATCTTGCCCTCGTGCAGCGCCATGCCGCCGAGCATTTGCACGTCGAAATGGCGCATCTTCATGACACGCTTGCTGCCCTCGCGCACCACCGCAAAAGCCTCCGGCAGCAGGGCATCGAGCGTTTCGCCCTGGGCCACGCGCTGCTTGAACTCCTCGGTCTTGCCGCGCAAGGCCTCGTCGCTGAGTCCCTGGACCTGAGACTCCAGGCTGCTGATGCGCTCGACCGTCTTGCGGTAGTTTTTCAGCAGGCGATCGTTGCGGCTGCCGAAGATCTTGGTGAGAAAGTTGAAAGCCATACGCAATCAGCCGATCGGGCGCATGCCCGGGCAGCCAGAAACCCTTCAGAGTGTTTGGCAAAACGAAGCCGCACGCCCCGCTCTGTCGACCGGGGCGCCGCGGCGCACAATCGATGGATTTTACGCCCCGCGACAAAGTCCCCTTGGCACACGGAGGCGCTCCGACAAGACACGCTGGCAGCATGGGGCCCTGCCCCATAATCCAAACAGCCACCGTGCTGAGCCCACCGGCGGCCCAGAACGTTCCGGCACCCCGCCCCCACCCCATGTACCGACGCTTACCCCCGGCGCTGCGCCTGGACCAGGCCATTGAACATGCCCCAGCCCTGGCACGCCTGGCCCATCTGGTCGACCAGTCCAGCGCCATGTACCGCTGTGTCGAGGGCCTCATTCCAGAGGGCATGCGAGGCCAGGTCAAGTCAGGGCCAGTCGAGGGACAGGACTGGTGCCTGATGGTCAGCAGCAACGCGGCCGCCGCCAAACTCAGGCAACTGCTGCCCACTCTGCGCGCCCGGCTGCGGCAGGACGGCTGGGACGTACTCACCGTCCGGGTCAAGATCCTGGGTCAGCGCTGACGCTCAAGCCCTGCTCAGGCCGAATGCAAGGGCAAGGCGGTCTTGTAGCGCACCTGTTTGAGGGCGAAGCTCGAACGGATCTTCTCGACCTGGGCAATCGGTGAGAGCTGCTCCAGGATGAAGCTCTCCAGCGCCGGCATGTCGGGCACGGCCACGCGCAGCAGGTAGTCGGCATCCCCCGTCATCAGGTAGCACTCCATGACCTCCTCGCGCAAGGTCAGGCGCTCTTCGAATTCCTGCAAAGCCTGGCGGCTTTGCTGCTTGAGGCTGATCGAGATGAAGACGTTCAGGTGCAGCCCCAGCTTCTGCGCATCCAGCAGGGCGACGTACTGCCGGATCACCCCCCGCTTCTCCAGCGCCCGCACCCGCGCCAGACAGGGCGAGGGGGAGAGCTGCACGCGCCGGGCCAGCTCGACATTGGAGAGGCTGGCGTCGGCCTGAAGTTCGGCCAGGATCCTCAGGTCGAGGGCGTCGAGTTCATTTATGCCTTGATTCATTGTTTTTTCAGCATTTCTTGCTTTTCAAGCATTCTTTCATATCTCATTTCAACATTATTGACGGGCGCTGCCTGCCTACAGTTCATGCATCACCCCAGTCCACCCGATGTCATGAACGCCCTGACCGACCCCCGCCACCTCCACGCAGACAGCCTCGACACCGACCCGGCCGAAACCCAGGAATGGCGCGACGCCCTGGTTTCGCTGGCAGCCACGGAGGGCCCGGTGCGAGCGCAGCAGATGCTCGATGAACTGGTGCGCGTGGCGCGCAGCCACCGGCTGGGCTGGCAGCCGGACTTGAACACCCCTTACATCAACACCATCGCGGTAGAAGACCAACCCACCTTCCCCGGCAACCTCGAAATGGAGGAGCGCCTGGCCTCGCTGATGCGCTGGAATGCCCTGGCCATGGTGGTGCGCGCCAACCAGGCCTATGGCGAGCTGGGCGGCCACATCGCCAGCTACGCCAGCGCGGCCGACCTGTTCGAAACCGGCTTTCACCATTTCTTCCATGCGCGCAGTGGCTCACATGGCGGTGACCTGGTCTTCTTCCAGCCGCACAGCGCACCGGGGGTGTATGCCCGGGCCTTCCTGGAGGGGCGCCTCACCGAAGCCGACTTGCTGCACTACCGCCGGGAGATCGAGGCCCCGGCCCATGGTGCCCGGGGCCTGTCGAGCTACCCCCATCCCTGGCTGATGCCCGACTTCTGGCAGTTCCCCACGGGCTCCATGGGGATCGGTCCAATCAGCTCGATCTACCACGCGCGTTTCATGCGCTACCTCACCCACCGCCAACAGCTTGACTGCTCGGGCCGCAAGGTCTGGGGCGTGTTCGGCGACGGCGAGATGGATGAGCCTGAAAGCATGAGTGCCCTGACCCTGGCGGCACGGGAAAAGCTCGACAACCTGGTCTGGGTGGTCAATTGCAACCTGCAGCGCCTCGATGGCCCGGTGCGGGGCAACGGCCGCATCATTGACGAGCTGGAAAAACTGTTCGCGGGGGCCGGCTGGAACGTGATCAAGCTGGTCTGGGGCAGCGACTGGGACGGCCTGTTCGCAAGCGATCACACCGGCGCCCTGAGCCGGGCCTTCGCGCAAACCGTCGATGGCCAGATGCAAACCTTCGCGGCCAAGGATGGACGCTTTAACCGCGACAACTTCTTCGGCCAGAACGAAGCGCTGACCCGCCTGGCTCAGGGCATGACCGACGAGCAGATCGACCGCCTCAAACGCGGCGGACACGACCTGGTGAAGATCCACGCGGCCTATGCCGCCGCCGCAGCCCACCAGGGCCAGCCCACCGTGATCCTGGCGCACACCAAGAAGGGCTACGGCATGGGCAGTGCGGGCCAGGGCAAGATGACCACGCACAGCCAGAAAAAATTCGACGAGGCCGACCTGATCGACTACCGCGACCGCTTCAAGTTGCCACTGTCTGACGAACAGGCCCGCAGCCTGGCCTTCTTCAAGCCCGCCGAGGACAGCCCCGAGATGCGCTACCTGCGCGAGCACCGCGACCGGCTGGGCGGCGCCCTGCCAAGGCGCGAGACGGCCTGCGATGTGGTGCCGGTGCCTGCCATGGAGGGCTACGCGCAGTTTGCGCTGAAGGCCGAAGGCAAGGAGATGAGCACCACCATGGCCTTCGTGCGCATGCTGGGCACCCTGCTCAAGGACAAAGAGCTCGGCCCGCGCATCGTGCCCATCGTGGCCGACGAGGCGCGCACCTTCGGCATGGCCAACCTGTTCAAGCAGGTGGGCATCTACAGCAGCGTGGGGCAGCGCTACGCGCCCGAGGACATCGGCTCGGTGCTGAGCTACCGCGAAGCCCTGGACGGCCAGATCCTGGAGGAAGGCATCAGCGAGGCCGGCGCCATCGCCAGCTGGACGGCCGCCGCCACCAGCTACAGCGTGCACGGCCTGGCCATGCTGCCCTTCTACATTTATTACTCCATGTTCGGCTTCCAGCGTGTGGGCGACGCCATCTGGGCTGCGGCCGACCAGCGGGCGCGCGGCTTCCTGCTGGGCGCGACCTCCGGGCGCACCACGCTGGGCGGCGAAGGCCTGCAACACCAGGACGGCAGCAGCCACCTGGTGGCCGCCACCATTCCGAACTGCAAGGCCTACGACCCAGCCTTTGCGGGCGAGCTGGCGGTCATCTTGGATGCCGGCATGCGCGAGATGCTCATTGAGCAGCAGGACGTGTTCTATTACGTCACGCTGATGAACGAAAACTATGCCCAGCCCGACCTGCCCGAAGGCGCGGCAGAGGCCGTGCTGCGCGGCGGCTACCGCTTGGCCTGCATGGGCCCGGCCGATGGTGCGCGCGTGACCCTGCTGGGCTCAGGCGCCATCCTCACCGAGGTCATCAAGGCCGCCCAGCAGCTGGCCGAGGGCGGTGTGGGCGTGGAGGTGCTGAGCATCACCAGCTGGAGCGAGCTGGCCCGCGACGGCATGGCGCAGGAGGCCCTTGGACAGACGCCCTACGTCGCCAGCCTGCTGGCGCAGACCCAGGGGCCTATCGTGGCGGCCACGGACTATGTGCGCGCCGTGCCTGAGAGCGTGCGGGCTTTCGTGCCCGAGGGCCGGCGCTATGCCACGCTGGGCACGGACGGCTTTGGGCGCAGCGACACCCGGGCTGCGCTGCGCGCTTACTTCCAAGTCGATGCCCAGCACATCGTCGAGAGGGCACGGCAGGCATTGCAGCGCAGCGCCTGACGGGCAAGCAGGCAGGATCCGTCGCCCCAAAAAGAACACCCCGCAGAATCGAAGATTCGGCGGGGTGTGCACAGGTGGTGCCGGCTATCGGATTCGAACTGATGACCTACCGCTTACAAGGCGGTTGCTCTACCAACTGAGCTAAGCCGGCGCAAAAAGAAGTGTAGCGCCTTACTTCACGCGCTTGAGCGCAGGGCGACTGCCTGCGGGTGACTTGGGCGGCTCGGTGGGCGGGTCTGTGTCCTCGACCGTCTTGGACGCGTCTGCGCCCAGTGAGATGACCTTGCCCTCAAGGGCTGCAGGCGATGCAGCGCGCAGGTTGGGCACACCAGGCTCGGAAGGTGCAGGACTGTCCAGCGCAGGCCCGGCGCTGACGACCGGCGGTGGGGAGGGAAAGGCCATGCCTTGCCCGTTCTCGCGGGCGTAAATCGCCAGCACGCGACCCACCGGCACGATGATTTCACGGGCCACGCCTCCAAAGCGCGCCTTGAATTCAATGAACTCATTGCCCAGCTGGAGCGAACTGGTGGCATCAAAGCTGATGTTCAGCACGATTTCGTTGTTCTTCACGAACTCGCGCGGCACCTGCACCGACTCATCGACCAGTACGGCCACGTAGGGCGTCAGGCCGTTGTCGGTGCACCACTCATACAAGGCCCTGATCAGGTAGGGCCGTGTGGATGTGGCGTCGGGCCCGTTCAGCAGTTCAGCCAAGGCATGACTCCAGCGCTTACTTGCGCATCACCTTCTCGGAGGGCGTGAGTGCTTCGATGTAGGCCGGGCGCGAGAAGATGCGTTCGGCATACTTCAGAAGAGGCGCTGCATTCTTCGACAGCTCAATGCCGTAGTAGTCCAGGCGCCAGAGCAGGGGGGCGATGGCCACGTCCAGCATGGAGAAGTTGTCGCCCAGCATGAACTTGTTCTTGAGGAACACCGGCGCCAGTTGGGTGAGGCGGTCGCGGATGTGCGAACGGGCCTTCTCCAGCGCCTTCTCGTTGCCTTTGGCCGCGCGAGACTCCAGGGTGGAGACGTGAACGAACAGCTCTTTTTCGAAGTTCAGCAGGAACAGGCGCACACGCGCGCGGTCCACCGGGTCGCCCGGCATCAGCTGGGGATGCGGAAAGCGCTCGTCGATGTACTCGTTGATGATGTTCGATTCGTAAAGAATCAGATCGCGCTCGACCAGGATGGGCACCTGGCCATAGGGATTCATCACATTGATGTCTTCAGGCTTGTTGTAAAGATCCACGTCGCGGATCTCGAAGTCCATGCCCTTTTCAAACAACACAAAGCGGCAGCGGTGCGAAAAAGGGCAGGTTGTGCCTGAGTACAGAACCATCATGACGGGGAACTCCTAGATTACAAAGGAGTGGGAGCCTGGGGACCCCACATCCCCGAGACTGCCACTCCCAAGAGAGCCGGGCCCCTTGGGCCTGGCGGCAATGATTACTTGATGTCTTTCCAGTAAGCCGCGTTCAGACGCCAGGCCACCAGGATGAACAGGCTCAGGAACAGCAGGACCCATGCACCAATGCGAATACGCGTGTTCTGTGCGGGCTCAGCCATCCATTGCATGTAACCGACGAGGTCGGCAATGGCGGAGTCATATTCACGCGCATTCATGGTGCCCGGCTTGACCTGTTGCCAACCCTTGAGGACCTGCACATCTTGACCGTGGCTGCTGACTTTTTCAAAGATCGGCTGACGCTCGCCCTGCATCTCCCACAGCACGTGGGGCATGCCCACGTTGGGGTAGGCCAGGTTGTTCCAGCCCGTGGCCTTGGTGTCGTCACGGTAGTAGGTGCGCAGGTAGGTGTAGAGGTAATCCGGGCCCGAACCCTTGCCCGCTGCAGCCCGGGAGCGGGCGATGACGGTCAGATCGGGCGGGTTGCCACCGAACCACTCCTTGGCCTGCTTGGGATCCATGTTGACCTTCATGGTCTCCCCCACCTTGTCGGTGGCGAACAAGAGGTTGTCCTTGATCTGCTTTTCCGTCAGCCCGATGTCGGTCAGGCGGTTGTAACGCATGAAGGCTGCCGAATGGCAATTCAAGCAGTAATTGACGAACAGCTTGGCGCCGTTTTGCAGAGCTGCCAGGTCATTGGTGCGATTCGGAGCTTTGTCCCAGACGATGCCTTCAGAAGCTGCGTGGACATGGGTCACGAAAGCCAGGCTCGCCAGCCATCCCCATGCGATGTATTTGATTTTTTTCATGTCGGGAATTCTCCAGCGATCAATGGGCTGTAAAGGTCACGCGCTCAGGCACGGGCTTGAAGGTGCCGATCCGGCTCCACCAGGGCATCAGCAGGAAGAAGCCGAAATAAAACAGGGTGCCGATCTGGGAGATCCGTTCGTTGATGGGCGATGGGGGCTTGATGCCCAGGTAACCCAACACGACGAAGTTGATCACGAAGACGGCATACAGGTACTTGTGCCAGTCCGGGCGATAGCGGATGGACTTGACCTCGCTGTTGTCCAGCCAGGGCAGGAAGAACAGGATGATGACGGCACCACCCATGACGACCACACCCCAGAACTTGGCATCGATGCTGAGCATCAGGGCGATCAGGGCCACCGCCGAGCCGAGCACAGCCGCTTTGAAAAAGCCAGCCAGCTTGCCCTTGAGCACCGTCAAGGCCGCCGCACCCAGCACGCACAGCACCAACACATACATCATCTCGGAGGTGATGGCGCGCAGCATGGAGTAGTAGGGCGTGAAGTACCAGACCGGAGCGATGTGCGCAGGGGTCTTCAGCGGGTCGGCAGGAATGAAGTTGTTGTATTCGAGGAAGTAACCGCCGGCCTCGGGCGCAAGGAACACGATGGCCGAGAACACCAGCAGGAACACGCCCACGGCAAAGATGTCGTGAACGCTGTAGTAGGGATGGAAAGGAATACCGTCCAAAGGCTTGCCGCTGGCATCTTTCTTGGCCTTGATGTCCACGCCGTCGGGGTTGTTGGAGCCGACTTCGTGCAGGGCGATGATGTGCGCCACCACCAGGCCCAGCAGGACCAGGGGCACAGCAATCACGTGGAAGGCAAAAAAGCGGTTGAGCGTGGCGTCGCCCACGACGTAGTCGCCGCGGATCAGGAGCGCCAGGTCAGGGCCGATGAAGGGAATGGCGGCAAACAGATTCACGATCACCGGCGCGCACCAGTAGCTCATCTGACCCCAGGGCAGCAGATAGCCCATGAAGGCTTCAGCCATCAGGCACAGGAAGATGGCGCAACCGAAGATCCACACCAGCTCACGCGGCTTGCGGTAGCTGCCGTAGATAAGGCCACGGAACATGTGCAGGTACACCACCACAAAGAAGGCGGAAGCGCCCGTGGAGTGCATGTAGCGAATCAGCCAGCCGTAGGGCACATCGCGCATGATGTACTCCACCGAGGCAAAGGCCTGTGCCGCATCGGGCTTGTAGTTCATCGTCAGGAAAATGCCCGTGACGATCTGAATGACCAGCACCAGCAGGGACAGCGCGCCGAAGACATACCAGATGTTCAGGTTTTTCGGAGCGTAGTACTCGCTCATGTGCTCTTTGAAGAGCTGAGTGGCCGGGAAACGGTTGTCCACCCAGTTCATCAGCTTGGCACCCACCGGCGCGTCAGGGGAAATTTCTTTGAGTTCTGCCATTTGGTTTTCCTACTCCATTGATGGACCGTCCTAAGCCCGTAGGCCGCGGGACAGCCCTGACGAGCCTCAGGCCTTCTTGTCCTCACCGATCACCAGCTTGGTGTCGGAGAGATACATGTGGGGCGGCACTTCCAGGTTATCCGGGGCGGGTTTGTTCTTGAACACGCGGCCAGCCATGTCGAAGGTCGAGCCATGGCAGGGGCACAGGAATCCGCCTTGCCAGTCATCGGGCAGCGAGGGCTGGGCACCGGTCTGGAACTTGTCGACGGGAGAGCAACCCAGGTGCGAACAAATGCCCACAGCCACCAAAACATCCGATTTGATTGAACGGCCAGGATTGCGTGCGTAGGCGGGCGTGAGTTCGTCGGGCTTGCGCTCGGAATTCGGGTCGGCCAGCTGGGACTCGGTTTTCTTCAGGGCTTCGAGCTGCTCGGGTGTGCGTTTGATGATCCACACCGGCTTGCCGCGCCATTCCACGGTGACTTTTTCACCCGGCTTGAGGGCGGAAATATCCACCTCAACCGCCGCGCCGGCGGCCTTGGCACGCTCGGAAGGTTGGAAGGTGCTCACGAAGGGAACGGCCACCGCAGCCGCCCCAGCCCCGCCCACAGCGGCGGTCGTGATGATCCAGTTCCGTTTGGTTTGGTCAAGAGGCGCCCCGGATGCGGGGGCCGCACTCGAAGATGTGCTGGCTTGGGTCATGAGGATCCTTGAGAAACTCGCTCGATAAATGCGTATTGGGGACAACCCGGCATTGTAGCGGAGCCTGCTGGCCTTGTTGAGACGCTTGGGCAGAGCCCTAGTCGCCTGGTGGCCCCCGGTAAAAAGCGCCATTGAACAGGGGGTTTCTGGCACCAGGCTTGCGCCACGGATGAGCCGCCCGAAAGCCGCTTTTTCATGTGAACATTCATTTTCTGCCGCAGCTCACCGGCTCAAGGAGATCACCGTGTCCATCGCTCAGGAATTCAGGGAATTCGCCCTCAAGGGCCATGTGATCGACCTGGCGGTCGGCGTCATCATCGGCGCAGGCTTCGGCAAGCTGGTGGATTCGGTCGTGGGCGATCTCATCATGCCGCTGGTGTCCATGGCGACGGGCCAGATCGATTTCTCCAGCCTCTTCTGGGTGCTGGGCTCAGTGCCCGCAGGCACGGCCTCCAGCCTGGATGCGCTAAAAAAAGCGGGGGTGCCGGTCTTGGCCTATGGGCAGTTTGTCACCGTGGCGGTGAACTTCCTGATCCTGGCCTTCGTGATCTTCGTGATGGTGCGGCAAATCAACCGCCTCAAGCGGCGACAAGCACCCCAAACAGCTGCCGCAGCAGCAGCCTCGGTCGAGCCGGAGGACACCCGGCTGCTGCGGGAGATCCGCGACAGCCTCAGGGGCGGGCAGGCGCAGGCGCCCGATCGCTCCACTGCCGGGCCAGCCTGACGGCAGCCCGCAGACTGGACGGGTCAGCCTGGCCGGTGCCGGCGATGTCGAAGGCGGTGCCGTGGTCAGGGCTGGTGCGCAGCAGGGGCAGGCCCAGGGTGACATTGACGCCCTGCTCCACCCCCAGGTACTTCACCGGAATCAAACCCTGGTCGTGGTAGAGGGCCACCACCACATCGAAGCCCTCGGGCTGGCCCGCCTGCGCCCGGGCACGCATGAAGATGGTGTCTGGCGGGTAGGGCCCGCTGGCCTCCATGCCTTCAGCCCGGGCCGCCTCAATGGCGGGCAGGATGACGTCGATTTCTTCTCGGCCAAACAGACCGCCCTCCCCCGCGTGCGGGTTGAGCCCTGCCACGGCCATGCGGGGCGGGCGGCCCAGCACGCGGCCGAGGCTCTGGTGCGTGATGCGCAGCGTCTCGAGCAAGCGCGGCAAAGTCAGCAGGTCCAGCGCCTCACGCAAGGACACATGGATGCTCACCAGCACGGTGCGCAGCTCCGGGTTGGCCAGCATCATGCGCACCGGCACTTCGGCCACAGGCCGGCCCAGGTGGCGTGCCGCCTCGGCCTGGAGCATCTCGGTGTGGCCCGGAAAGGCAGCCCAGGGCAAACCGGCGGCAGACAGGGCTTCCTTGTGGATGGGGGCTGTCACCAGCGCAGCGGCCCGGCCCTCCAGCACAGCGCGGGCCCCGGCCACGATGCACTGGCCAGCCGCGCGTCCGGCGTCGGCGCTCACCTGCCCGAAGGCCGGCAAGTGCGGCAGATTGCAGGCCTGTAAGACCGGCACGCAGCCCAGGGGCAGTGGCAAGGCACCCTCCAGAGCAGGTATCTCGACTACGCGCAGAGGCTGGCCGGCCAGGCCCGGCAGGGCCAGCGCACGGCGCAGAACGGCGAGGTCGCCGAGCACGACGCAGCCGGCCATCTCCTGGGGCGCTGCCGACCAGGCCTTGAGGATGATTTCAGGCCCGATGCCGGCCGCATCGCCCATGGACACCAAGAGGGTCGTCATGCGGGGTTAGGAACCTCGATGAACTGGTGGACCAGCCCCAGCTGGGCCGCCACATGACCAGCCACGGCTGGCGCTCCATAGCGCTCCGACGCATGGTGACCGCAGGCGATGAAGCTCACACCGGTCTCGCGGGCAAGATGGGCCTGCGGCTCGGAAATCTCACCGGTGATGAAGGCCTGCGCGCCCGCAGCGATGGCCGCCTCGAAGTAGCCCTGTGCACCGCCCGTGCACCAGCCCACGGTGCGCACGGGACCCGGTCGGCCAGGGATACAGGTCACCGGGCGGCCCAGCACGCCTTCAATTCGGCGGGCCAGCTCGTCTGCATCGACAAAGCTGGCGCCATCGGTCCGCTGGCCCAGAAAGCCCAGGCCGCTGTCCCCAAAGCGCCCGGCCTCGCCCTCCAGGGGCATCAGGCCCAGCCGCTGGCCGAGTTGGGCGTTGTTGCCCAGCTGCGGATGGGCGTCGAGTGGCAGGTGGTAGGCAAACAGGTTGATCTCATGGCGCAGCAGCAATGCCAGGCGCTGCTTCATCCAGCCGGTCACCCGACCGTCCTGGCCGCGCCAGAACAGCCCGTGGTGAACAAAAAGGGCATCGGCCTGCCAGGCCACGGCCTGCTCGATCAGGGCCAGGCTGGCGGTCACCCCCGAGACGATGCGGCGAATCTGCGGCCGGCCCTCGACCTGCAGGCCGTTGGGGCCGTAATCCTTGAAACGCTCGGGCTGCAGCAGCGCATCGAAGCTGGCCAGCAGAGCCTGTCGGTCCACGCCAGCGCCGAGGTCCGCTGACAGAGCCGTGGCCGCTTGGCTGTCAGCGCCAGTTGCGGACGCGAGGGGGCGGAGATCGACGGTCATCAACGAATTATGTCCCCGGGCCGCTGCAGCGATTTGGACGAAAATTCATGGGTCTCTTAGACCTTCCGCCTAGGCAGACAAAACTCGCCTGACCCATGCGCAAAACCTGGCTGCTTTTTTCCCAGACCGTCACCGTCCTGCTGGCGGCCTACTTCGTTGTGGCCTCGCTCAAGCCGGAGTGGCTGCACCGTCGCCCCGCGCTGGGTGCCGTAGCGGTGATCGAGGCGCCCAGCGGCAGCACTGCCAAAGTGGCCGCACCGGGCAGCTTGAGCGCGGCCGCCAAAGCCGCCTCGGGTGCGGTGGTCAGCATCACGGCCAGCAAGTCAGCGCGCAACGCGAATGCGCAGGACCCCTGGTTCCGCTTCTTTTTCGGCGACCAAGCCGATGGCGAGCCCCAGCTGGGCCTGGGCAGCGGCGTGATCGTGAGCCCGCAAGGCTACATCCTGACCAACAACCACGTGATCGAGGGCGCCGACAACGTGGAGGTGAGCCTCAATGACCAGCGCAAGGCCCGGGCACGCATCATCGGCGTGGACCCGGAGACCGACCTGGCCGTGCTCAAGATCGAGCTCGACCGTCTGCCCGTGATCGTGCTGGGCAACTCGGATGAACTGGACATCGGCGACCAGGTTCTCGCCATCGGCAACCCCTTCGGTGTGGGGCAGACCGTGACGAGCGGCATCGTCTCGGCGCTGGGCCGCAACCAGTTGGGCATCAACGTCTTCGAGAACTTCATCCAGACCGACGCCGCCATCAACCCAGGCAACTCAGGCGGCGCGCTGGTGGACATCCAGGGCCGCCTGATGGGCATCAACACGGCCATCTACTCGCGCTCAGGGGGCTCCATGGGCATCGGCTTTGCCATTCCGGTCTCCACGGCGCGGCAGGTGCTCGACGGGATCGTGCGCGAAGGCATCGTCACGCGCGGCTGGATCGGCGTGGAGCCGCAGGAGCTCAACCCGGAGCTGGCCGAGACCTTCGGGGTGCGCAGCAAAAGCGGCGTGGTCATCACGGGGGTGTTGCAAAACGGTCCGGCAGCCCAGGCCGGCATCCGACCGGGTGATCTGATCACCTCGGTGGCGGGCCAGCCCGTGAAGAATGTGACGGAACTGCTCAGTGCGGTAGCCGCCCTCAAGCCAGGTGTGCCGTCCAAGGTGGTGGTTCAGCGCCGCGGCAGCGAGATGCAGGTCAACATCACCCCCGGCCAACGCCAGCAGCCCAAGCGCCTGCGCTGACCGCCGCCCCCTCAGGGCTTGGCGGCGGCGTCGGCATCGGCTGAGCTCTCGGGCGCCTTGGTGTGCCTGACAAAAATCTGGGCGGCAATGATGCCCACCTCATAAAGCCCCCCCACCACCCCGAGCAACATCAGCATGGAGCCCGCATCTGGCGGGGTCACCATGGCGGTGACGACGGCCGCGCAAACCCAGAAATAACCGCGCCACTCGCGCAGCTGAGCCACGGTCAGCACACCCATGCGCACCAGCAGCACGACGGCCACGGGCACCTCAAAGGCCAGGCCAAACGCCAGGAACATGCCAATGACGAAGCTCAGGTAGGCCTCAATGTCAGGGGCCGCCGTGATGGATTTGGGTGCAAAGCTCTGGATGAACTTGAACACCTGGCCGAAGACCAAAAAGTAGGAAAAGGCCACGCCGATGAAGAACAGCGCCGTACTGGATACCACCAGCGGCATCACCAGCTTCTTCTCATGCGAGTACAGGCCGGGCGCCACGAAAGCCCACACCTGGTAAAGAACCACGGGCAGCGCCACCATGAAGGCGGCCATGAACAAGATCTTGATAGGCACCACAAAGGGCGAGACCACGTTGGTCGCGATCAGCGTGGCACCTTCGGGCAGCGTGGCCACCAAAGGTGCGGCCAGCAGGTCATAAAGCGCGCTGGGGCCGGGATACAAGCCCAGAGCGATCGCCACCACGCCAATGGCCAGGACGGCCTTGAGCAGCCGATCCCGAAGCTCCATCAGGTGCTGAACGAAAGGCTGCTCGGTGCCAGCCAGTTCGTCGGGTTGGTCGTTCTTCGGGTCGCTCATGGGTGGGGTGGGGTGGATGTCAGGCGCTGGAAGACCCAGAGCAAGCGAATGGGGCGGCGGGATGAAAAGTCAAATGGGAGGGCGCAAGCTGATCAACCATGCGAGGTGGGCCTGGGCCGGAAACGGGCCACCCGGGCAGCGCCCGACAGGGCCTTGGTGCGCACGCCGGCGCGGGCCTTGTACCACTGCGGCATGGCACCCTGCTTGACGCGCCACCTCTTGCCAGGATGCTTGTACTCGGGGAACACCATCATGGAGGGCAGCTCATGGCCAGCATCGAAGGCCGGTGTAGCCTGCTCCAGCGCCTGTTCGATCTCGCCGGCCGTGGACTGCATGGAGGACTGGACATCGTGGGCCGCCGACTCCATGGTCTCTTTCATCTTCTTGAGCTCATCGAGCTCCATGGATCGGTTGACCTCGTTCCTCACATCGGCCACGTAGCGCTGGGCTTTGCCCAGGAGGGCACCCACCGTACGCGCCACGCGCGGCAGCTTCTCGGGACCGATGACGATCAGCGCCACCGCGCCGATGAGCGCGATCTTGGAGATGCCGAGGTCAATCATGCCGGGCTCGGGCCTGGGCCGCGTCGTTCATGCGGGCCAGCCGATCAGGATTTGGGGCGAGCCTGGACGTCGATGGTGGTCTTGTCGGCGTTCACAGCGGTCTGGTTGCTGACCTGGGCCGCAGGCGCAGTCGCTGGATCCTCGGCCGGCGGGGTGCCGCCTTCCTTCATGCCATCTTTAAAACCCTTGACGGCGCCGCCAAGGTCAGAACCGATGTTCTTGAGTTTCTTGGTGCCGAACACCATGACCACGATCAACAGCACGATCAGCCAGTGCCAAATGGAAAAAGAACCCATGGTTTGCTCCTGAATTTCGAGCCCGGTATCGGGCGTATCACTATCGGGGGGATTCTATCGGTCTTGCCGGCGCTGGCCGAGCGCCTGGTGCAAGTCCTTGGTGACGAGTCGTCTTGTGGGGCTTTGCGGATGAACAACCCTCAGCCGCGCAGCCACGGGCGGGGGCCGCCCATGACGTGCCAATGCAGATGATGCACCTCCTGGCCACCCTCGGCACCCGTGTTGGTCACCAGGCGAAAGCCCCCTTCTGGGTAGGGATTGCAGCCCTGCTCCATGGCCAGTCGGGGGGCCAGCGCCATCATGCGGCCGAGCAGGGCAGCATGCTCGGGGCCCACCTGGGCCATGGACGGGATGTGCTGGCGCGGAATCATCAAAAAGTGCACAGGCGCCCAGGGCTTGATGTCATGGAAGGCGAAGATCTCCTCGTCCTCGTAGACCTTGCGGCTGGGAATCTGGCCGGCGGCGATTTTGCAGAAGAGGCAGTTGTCAGGGGCGTGGGTGCTCTGGCTCATGGGATGGACGGGGTGTCAGTGAAAAGGTCCTGGGGCGGGCGATTCGCATTCATGCGCAACCAGCCCTTGATGCATCGGTAGAGGTACCACAGCAGCACCAGGAAATAGGCCAACCAGCCGGGCAGGATGAACAGCAGCCACAGGGGGGCCAGGACCACCAGCCAGAGCAGGGTCCACCAGAAAGTGGCGATCATGTAGCTGTGATGCACCCGGTAGAGGCTGCGGTGCTCGTCGGTGCGCCGGATGTAATTGATCACCAGCGCGATGACGGCAAAGGTGCCACCGGAAAACCAGGCCAGGGTGTGCAGCCCATAGAGGATCTGCATCAGCAGGCGGTCGCCGGACGCATGGTCTGGGGCAGGCGTGGAGGACTCCATGGACGGCTCCCAGCAGCTAGATGCGCGCTTACTTTTCCGCAGCCTCGCGGGCCACGGCCTTGCGCAAGGCTTTTTCCTCGATGCCGCTGGTGCCTTCGCGGCGCTCGAGTTCGGCCACCACATCAGCAGGCTCAAGGCCATAGTGCGCCAATGCGATCATGCTGTGGAACCAGAGGTCGGCCACCTCGCCGACGAGCTTGGCCTGCAGAGCGGGCGAGAACTCGCGGTCCAGGTCCTTGGCGGCCATCACAGTCTCGGTGGCTTCCTCGCCGATCTTCTTGAGAAAGGCATCCGGCCCCTTGGCCAGGAGGCGGGCGACATAGCTGGTCTCGGGATCGCCGCCCCGGCTGGGCTTGCGGCTGTCGATGACGGCGGCCAGGCGAGCCAGCGCATCCAGGGAAGAGTCGTTTGAGCTCATGGTTTCTTATAGATCTGTTCGGGGTCCTTGAGCACCGGCTCCACGGTGTGCCACTGCCCAGCTTCATAGCGCTGGAAAAAGCAGCTGTGGCGGCCGGTGTGGCAAGCAATCGCGTGATCCTCGCCGGCCTGGGTGACCTTGAGCAGCACCACGTCATGGTCGCAATCGAGCCGGATGTCGTGCACGGTCTGCACGTGGCCGGATTCCTCACCCTTGAACCACAGCTTGCCGCGCGAGCGGCTGAAGTACACGGCCCTGCCCAGCTCGGCCGTCTTCTCAAGGGCCTCGCGGTTCATCCAGGCGAACATCAGCACATCACCGGAGGTGGCTTCCTGGGCAATGGCAGGCACCAGGCCTTGTGCATCCCACTTAACTTGGTCCAACCAGTTCATGGGTTCATCTTACGTGAAGGCCACCTCGCCCCAGGCGTGGACAGGCTGTAAAGGGCCTGTCAGAGCCGGACAGGAATGCCCCGCTCGGCCATGCGCTGCTTGGCCTGCTGGACGGTGTATTCGCCGTAATGAAAAATGCTGGCGGCCAGCACCGCGTCGGCGCCGCCCTGCTGCACGCCATCGGCCAGGTGGTCGAGATTGCCCACGCCACCTGAGGCAATCACCGGCACGCTCACGGCATCGCTCACGGCCCGGGTGAGCGCGAGGTCAAAGCCGGACTTGGTGCCGTCGCGGTCCATGCTGGTCAGCAGAATCTCGCCCGCCCCGCGCCGCGCCATCTCGCTGGCCCAGGCCACGGCATCGAGCCCCGTGTTCTTGCGCCCGCCATGGCTGTAGACGTCCCAGCCCGCCCCCCGGGTCAGGGCGTCTTCGTCGCTGCGGCGCTTGGCATCAATCGCCACCACGATGCACTGCGCGCCGTACTTGGTCGACGCATCAGAGATCACCTGTGGATTGGCGATGGCCGCGGAATTGAAGCTGGTTTTGTCGGCCCCGGCGTTGAGCAGGCGCCGCACGTCGTCCACCGTGCGCACGCCGCCGCCCACGGTCAAGGGAATGAAGACCTGCGAAGCCACCGCCTCGATGATGTGCAGGATCAGGTCGCGGCCATCGCTGGTGGCCGTGATGTCCAGGAAGGTGAGCTCGTCGGCGCCCTGCTCGTTGTAACGCGCGGCGATTTCGACCGGGTCACCGGCGTCGCGCAGTTCAACAAAATTGACGCCTTTGACAACCCGCCCCCCCGTCACATCCAAACAGGGGAT
>JAIXPL010000014.1 GCA_027486255.1 Comamonadaceae bacterium | reverse complement strand
TGAAGGCCTTCCTGGTGAACCGAGTCGGCGACTTTGGCTTCATCCTGGGCATCGGCCTGATCGCCGCCTACGCCGGCACGCTCAATTACACCGAGGCCTTTGCTAAGGCGGATGAGCTGGGCGCGCTGAGCTTCCCCGGCACCGATTGGATGCTGGTGACCGTGATCTGCATCTGCCTGTTCATCGGTGCCATGGGCAAGTCGGCCCAGTTCCCGCTGCACGTCTGGCTGCCGGACTCCATGGAAGGCCCGACCCCCATTTCCGCGCTGATCCACGCCGCCACCATGGTGACGGCCGGCATCTTCATGGTCGCCCGCATGTCGCCGATCTTTGAGCTGAGCGACACGGCCCTGAACTTCATCATGGTGATCGGCGCCATCACGGCGCTGTTCATGGGCTTTCTGGGCATCATCCAGAACGACATCAAGCGCGTGGTGGCCTACTCCACGCTCTCGCAGCTGGGCTACATGACCGTGGCCCTGGGCGCCTCGGCCTACTCGGTGGCCGTGTTCCACCTCATGACCCACGCCTTCTTCAAGGCACTGCTGTTCCTCGGCGCCGGCTCGGTCATCATGGGCCTGCACCACAACCAGGACATCCGCTGGATGGGCGGTGTGCGCAAGTACATGCCGATCACCTGGATCACCTCGCTGCTGGGCTCGCTCGCACTCATCGGCACGCCCTTGTTCTCGGGTTTTTTCTCCAAGGACAGCATCATCGAGGCCGTGCACGCGAGCAATCTGCCGGCCACTGGCTTTGCCAATTTCGCGGTGCTGGCTGGCGTGTTCGTCACCGCCTTTTATTCCTTCCGCATGTACTTCCTGGTCTTCCACGGCAAGGAACGCTACGACCAAAATCCTGAAGCCCACCACGATGACCACGGCCACGGCCACGGCCACGACGCCAAACCCCACGAGTCGCCGTGGGTGGTCACGCTGCCCCTGATCCTGTTGGCCATTCCTTCGGTGATCGTGGGTTACTTCACGCTCGAGCCGCTGGTGCATGGCGCCTTCTTCAAGGACGCCATCGTCGTCAACACCCAGCTTCATCCGGCCATCAAGGAGCTGAATGAGGCCTTCCATGGCCCCCTCGCCATGGCGGTGCACGGCCTGAGCACCCTGCCTTTCTGGCTGGCTCTGGCCGGTGTGGTGCTGGCCTGGTATTTCTACATGGTCAACCCAGCCATCCCGGCGGCCATCCAGCGCGCCTTCCGCCCCCTGCACACCCTGCTCGAGAACAAGTACTACATGGACTGGTTCAATGAGAACGTGCTGGCCCGTGGTGCACGCGGCTTGGGCTTGGGCCTCTGGAAAGTGGGTGATCAATCCCTCATTGACGGTGCCGTGGTCAACGGCTCCTGGAAGCTGGTCGGCTGGTTCTCGAGCGTCGTGCGCCGCGTCCAATCGGGCTACATCTACCACTACGCCCTGGCGATGATCATCGGCGTCTTTGTGCTGATGACGTATTTCGTCTGGCTCAACAAGTAAAAGAAGAAGAGGGACCACATGGGTTTGCTGAGCCTGGCGATCTGGACGCCAATCGTTTTCGGAACCATCCTTCTGGCCATCGGTCGGGATGAGCATGCCAAGGCTGTGCGCTGGTTTGCGCTGGCTGGCGCCTTCATCAGCCTGCTGGTGACCCTGCCGCTCTACGGCAGCTTCCAGTACGACACCTCGGCGATGCAGTTCGTTGAAAAGGCCTCCTGGATTTCGCGCTTCAACATCAACTACCACCTCGGCCTGGACGGGATTTCTTTCTGGTTTGTGCTGCTCACGGCCTTCATCACACTGGTGGTGGTGATTTCGGCCTGGGAGGTGATTGAGGAGCGCGTCAACCAGTACATGGGTGCCTTCCTCATTCTCAGCGGCCTCATGATCGGCGTGTTTTCAGCGCTCGATGCCATGCTGTTCTTCGTGTTCTTCGAAGCCACGCTGATCCCGATGTACCTGATCATCGGCATCTGGGGTGGGCCGAACAAGATCTACGCGGCCTTCAAGTTCTTCCTCTACACCTTGCTGGGCTCGCTGCTCATGCTCGTGGCCCTGGTCTACCTGTACCGCGAGTCGGGCGGCAGTTTTGACCTTGCCACCTGGCACAAGCTGCCCCTGGGCATGAACGCGCAGACCCTGCTGTTTTTTGCCTTCTTCGCGGCCTTCGCCGTGAAGGTGCCCATGTGGCCCGTGCACACCTGGCTGCCTGACGTGCACGTGGAGGCCCCCACCGGTGGATCAGCGGTGCTGGCGGCCATCATGCTCAAGCTCGGCGCCTACGGCTTCCTGCGTTTTTCCATGCCGATCGCGCCTGACGCTTCCCGCGAATGGGCCTGGTTGATGATCGCTCTGTCCCTGGTGGCGGTGGTTTACGTGGGCCTGGTGGCCCTGGTACAGCAGGACATGAAAAAGCTGGTGGCCTATTCCTCGGTGGCCCACATGGGCTTCGTGACCCTGGGCTTTTTCGTCTTCAATGACTTGGGCGTGGCTGGCGGCATCGTGCAGATGATTGCCCATGGCTTTGTCTCCGGCGCCATGTTCCTGTGCATCGGTGTGCTTTACGACCGCGTGCATTCGCGCCAGATCGACAGCTATGGCGGCGTGGTCAACACCATGCCCAAGTTTGCGGCCTTTGCGCTTTTGTTTGCCATGGCCAACTGCGGCCTGCCCGGCACCGCTGGCTTCGTGGGCGAGTGGATGGTCATCCTGGCAGCCATCAAGGCCAACTTCTGGGTGGGCCTTGCGGCGGCTTCGGCGCTGATCTTCGGCGCAGCCTACACCCTCTGGATGTTCAAGCGCGTCTACCTGGGCCCCGTCACCAAGGACGAGGTCCGAACCCTCCAGGACATCAATGGCCGTGAGATCGTCATGCTCTCTCTGTTGGCGGCGGCCGTGCTCTACATGGGCATCTTCCCAAAGCCCTTCACCGACGTGATGGACGCCTCGGTGGCCGACCTGCTCAAGCATGTGGCGCTCACCAAGCTGAACTGACGCCCCGTCCCCGCGAACACACCCTCAAGATTCCCCATGATTGACACACTCAGCTGGCTTGCGATCTACCCTGAACTGATCCTCTTGGTGATGGCCTGCGTGATCCTGCTCGTGGACCTGGGCGTCACCAGCGCCCGACGCACCACCACCTATGTGCTGACCTTGCTCACCCTGGGTTGGGTGGCGGTGGTCACCGCCAGCCAGGCCCTAGGCGGCCAGACGATCTACGCCTTCGGCACCATGGTGGTGAGCGAGCCCATGGGCAACTGGCTCAAGTGCTTTGCCGCCATTGCCTTGATGGCCACCGTGGTCTACGGCCGGCCCTATGCGGCCGATCGCGGCATGCTGCGCGGCGGCGAGTTCTTCACGCTCAGCCTGTTCTCGCTGCTGGGCGTCTTCATCATGATCTCGGGCCACAACTTCCTGGTGCTCTACATGGGCCTGGAGATGATGACCCTCTCGAGCTACGCCCTGGTGGCTTTGCGCCGAGACAACGCCACCGCCACCGAGGCGGCCATGAAGTACTTTGTGCTGGGTGCACTGGCGTCGGGCTTCTTGCTGTATGGCCTGTCCATGATCTATGGTGCTACCGGCAGCCTGGACGTCAGTGAGGTGTTCAGGGCCATCATCAGCCGGGAGGTCAAGCACCAGGTGCTGGTCTTCGGTCTGGTGTTTGTGGTCGCGGGCCTGGCCTTCAAGCTCGGTGCCGTGCCTTTCCACATGTGGCTGCCCGATGTCTACCACGGCGCCCCCACGGCCGTGACCCTGGCCATTGGTGCCGCGCCGCAACTGGCGGCCTTTGCCATCCTCATGCGCATTCTGGTGCAGGGCCTGCTGCCCCTGGCCATTGACTGGCAGCAGATGCTCACCGTGTTGGCCGTGGCCTCACTGCTGGTGGGCAACCTCGCGGCCATCGCACAGACCAACCTCAAGCGCATGCTGGCTTTCTCCACCATCTCGCAGATGGGTTTCCTGCTCCTGGCCATGGTGGCCGGGGTGGTGGGCGGTGACATGATTAATGTCCAGTCGGCCTACAGCGCAGCCATGTTCTATGCCGTCACCTACGTGCTCACCACGCTGGCCGTGTTCGGCGTGATCATGCTGCTGGCGCGTGAAGGCTTCGAGTCCGAAGAGATCGGCGACCTCGCTGGCTTGAACCAGCGCAGCCCGCTCTATGCAGGTGTCATGGCCGTGGGCATGTTCTCGCTGGCCGGTGTGCCGCCGCTTGTAGGCTTTTATGCCAAGCTGTCCGTGCTGGAGACCCTGCTGGCTTCGCAGCAGATCTCCCACATGGTTCTGGCCATCTTCGCCGTGCTGGTGTCGCTGATTGGCGCCTTCTACTACCTGCGCGTGGTCAAGGTCATGTATTTCGATGCGCCCCCCGCCCATGTGCCGGCCACCATCGAGGCGGCCAAGGACGTGCGTGTGGTGCTCAGTCTCAATGGCGCTCTGGTGCTGGTGCTGGGCCTGCTGCCCGGCGGCCTGATGACGCTGTGCGCACAATCCATAGACAGCCTCGTCAAGTCCCTGGGTACCTGAGGCACTGGCCACCATGATGACCTCTTCTTCCCTGGCCTGGCTGCTCATCGTGCTGGCCCTGGTGGCTGCCAATCTGCCCTTTTTCACCGAGCGCCTTTTCTTCGTGCGTCGCCTGGCACAGGGCAAGTCCCTGGCCTGGCGCCTGGCCGAGATGCTGCTGGCTTATCTGGTGGTCGGCCTCATCGCCATGGCCCTGGAACAATACCTGGGTAAGAACGCGCCGCAGGGCTGGGAGTTCTATGCGATCACGGGTGCGCTGTTCATCACCCTGGCCTTTCCCGGCTTTGTCTACCGCTACCTGTACAAGCGCCACTGAGTGGCCGACCCCATGAGCCAGCCCCCGGGACCGGCGGAGCATCTGAAGGAAGAGACGCTCTCGAGCCAGGAGCTCCTGCGCGGGAACTTTCTCCATGCCTTGCGCGACCAGGTGCGCCTGCCCGATGGCAGTCAGGCATCTCGTGAGTACGTTCGCCATCCCGGCGCGGTGGTGATCGTCGCCGAACTGCCAGATGGCCGCTACGTGCTCGAGCGCCAGTGGCGCTACCCCCTGCAACGGGCCTTCATCGAGTTTCCCGCCGGCAAGCTCGATGCGGGCGAGGACCTGCTGGCTTGCGCCCAGCGCGAGCTGCGGGAAGAGACGGGCTACCAGGCGCGCGAGTGGGCCTACGCCGGGCCCATGCATCCCGTGATCTCTTACTCCACCGAGGTGATCCACATCTTCTTTGCCCGCGGCCTGGAGGCCGGGCCACGCAAGCTCGACCAGGGTGAGTTCCTCGACGTCTTCCCGGCCAGCCTGGAGGAGCTGCTGGCCTGGTCGCGCGATGGACACCTCACCGATGGCAAGACCCTGAGCTGCCTGCTGTGGGCCCAGAACGCACGGACTGGCCTGTGGCCGCTGACCTGGACCGCCCGCGCCTGACCAGCGTGGCGCGGGTTCTCGCGCCCCGGCGGATAATCGTCCCCATGAAAGTCTTGGACCTCAAATGCACGCAGCAGCATGTCTTCGAGGGCTGGTTCGCGTCCGAGGACGACTTCCAGAGTCAGCGCGAGCGCGGCCTCGTGAGCTGTCCCCTGTGCGGTGACGCCTCGGTGGACAAACAGCTCAGTGCCCCGCGCCTGAACCTCGGGGCGTCGCCCCCACCCGTGGCCCCCACGGCCTCGACCCCGGCCCCCACCGCCGAGGCGGGGCTGCCAGCCGTCATGGCCGACCCGCAGCTCCAGGCCGCCTGGATGAAGGTCATGCGCGAGGCGGTGGCCCGCACCGAGGACGTGGGTGAGCGCTTTGCCGAAGTCGCCCGCCAGATGCACTATGGCGAAACCGAAGAGCGCGGCATCCGTGGCCGCACCTCGGCCAAGGAAGCCGTGGAGTTGCTGGAGGAGGGCATCACCGTGCTGCCTTTGCCTTCCTCGCTGAACGAACCTCTCCAGTAGGAGCCCAGTCCCTGGGCGATCAGGGCTTAGTCTTCTGCCCCTGTGTAGGAGCCCAGTCCCTGGGCGATCGCCCTGGGGCGCCATCGTCTCAGGGGTACAGCCCACGCAGCTGGCGCGTGTGCAGAATGCGCTGGCAGGCCACGATGAAGGTGGCTGCGTGCAGGCTCACCGGCCGCTGATCGGTTCAGATCAGCGGCGCCCCATGCCGGTCAGCGGCTGTATTCCGCCCGCAGGATCTGGGCCGCTTCGGTCATGGCCCGCAGCTTGCCGTCGGCCACCTCGCGCGGCAGGTACTTCATGCCGCAGTCGGGCGCCAGGATCACCTGCTCGGGCTTGAGGTACTGCAGCGCCCGTTTGACCCGCGAGGCCACCACCACCGGCGACTCGATCGCAGGGTCCTCCAGGTTCAGGCAACCGACCATGATCTGCTTGCCCGGCAGGCTCTGCAGCACCGCGCAGTCGAGGTTGGACTGGGCCGTCTCGATCGAGATCTGCTGGCAGCTGCAGCTTGCGAGTTCGGGCAGGAAGTTGTAGCCACTCGGGCGGGCATGGATGACGGCTGCATAGCCAAAGCAGATATGGACCGCGGTCGCGCCGCGCACACCCTCGAGGGCCCTGTTGAGCGCCTGGATGCCGTATTGCCGGGCCTTTTCGGGGCGGGCCTGCATGTAGGGCTCGTCGATCTGCACCACGTCGGCGCCGTGGGCAAACAGGTCCTTGATCTCCTCGTTGATGGCCACCGCATAGTCCATGGCCGCCTCTTCCTCGGAGGCGTAAAAATCGTTCTGCGCCTGCTGCAGCATGGTGAAGGGGCCAGGCACCGTGATCTTGACCTGGCGCGTGGTGTGTTTCTTCAAAAAGATCAGGTCCTCGACCTCGATAGGCCGCAGGCGCCGCACCTTGCCCACGATGCGCGGCACCGGATTGGGGTGGCCCGAGCGGTCCAGCGCCGTACCAGGGTTGTCGATGTCCACCCCGTCCAGCGCCGTGGCGATGCGGTTGGAGTAGCTCTCACGCCGGATCTCGCCGTCGGTGATGATGTCCAGCCCAGCTTCTTCCTGGGCCCGGATGGCCAGCACCGTGGCGTCGTCCATGGCCTGCTGCAGATAGGGCTCGGCCACCCGCCAGAGCTCCTTGGCCCGCACGCGCGGTGGAAAGCGCCCCGCGAGTTTTTGGCGATCGATGAGCCAGTCGGGCTGGGGATAACTGCCGACGATGGTGGTGGGGAACAGCATGGCGTCTCCGGTAGTTTTGAAATGAAGAGGCCTTCAAGGCCGGCTCGATTCTGCCTGCCCCGCGGCATTCTGGCTGAGCCGGGCGCTTTTAGGCGTTGAACTGCAGCGCGGCCAGGCGCGCGTACATGCCGCCACGCGCCACCAACTCGGCATGGCTGCCCTGCTCGATCAGGCGGCCGTGGTCCAGCACCAGGATGCAATCGGCCCGCTGCACCGTGGCCAGGCGGTGGGCGATCACCAGCGTGGTGCGCCCGCGCATGGCCGAGTCGAGCGCGGCCTGCACCATGCGCTCGCTCTCGGCGTCCAGCGCCGAGGTGGCTTCGTCCAGCAGCAGCAGCGGCGGGTTCTTGAGCATGGCCCGGGCAATGGCCAGGCGCTGGCGCTGGCCGCCCGACAGGCGCACACCGCGTTCGCCCAGGAAGGTGTCGTAGCCCTCGGGCAGGCGCTGGAGGAACTCGTCTGCAAAGGCGGCGCGGGCGGCGGCCTTGACCTCCTCATCCGTGGCCTCGGGCCGTCCGTAGCGGATGTTCTCCAGCGCGCTGGAGGAAAAGATCACCGGCTCTTGCGGCACGATGGCCATGCGCTGGCGCAGGGCCTGCAGGTCCATGCGGGCAATCGGCGTGCCATCGATCCGGATCACGCCGGCGCTGGGGTCGTAAAAGCGCAGCAGCAGCTGGAATACCGTGCTCTTGCCCGCCCCGCTGGGGCCGACCAGGGCAATGGTCTGTCCCGGCTGGGCTTGCAGACTGAAGCTGCTCAGGGCAGGCTGCGTGGGCCGCGAGGGATAGTGGAAATCCACGGCCTCGAAGCTCAAGGTGCTGCCGCCTGCGGGCAGGGCCGGTTGGTCGGGGGAGGCGGGCGAATCGATGGGCGAATGCGTGGCCAAGAGCTCCATCAAGCGCTCGGTGGCACCGGCGGCGCGCAGCAGGTCGCCATAGACCTCGCCGAGCACGGCAAAGGCGCTGGCCAGAATGATCACGTAGACCACCGTTTGCCCCAGATGGCCAGCTGAGATCTCACCGCGCAGCACCGCCTGCGTGCCCTGGTACAGGCCCCACAGCAGCGCCGCCGAGGTGGCGATGATGATGAAGGCCACCAGCACCGAGCGGGCGCGGGTGCGGCGCACCGCCACGTCAAAGGCCTGCTGCGTGGCCGACTCAAAGCGGGCAGCCTCGCGCGCCTCGGCGGTGTAGCTCTGCACCACCGGCACGGCGTTCAGCACTTCTGCGCCGATGGCGCTGGCGTCGGCCACGCGGTCCTGGCTGGCGCGCGAGAGCTTGCGCACCCGCCGCCCGTAGCGCACCGCCGGCACCACGATGAGCACCAGCACGCCCAGCACCTGCACCATCACCCAGGGGTTGGTCCACACCAGCATGGTCAGCGCACCCAGGCCCATCACGGTGTTGCGCAGGCCCATGCTCAGCGAGGAGCCGACCACCGATTGCACCAGCGTGGTGTCGGTGGTCAGCCGCGAGAGCACCTCACCGGTGGGCGTGACCTCGAAGAAAGCCGGGCTCTGGCGCAGCACATGGGCATACACGGCCTGGCGCAGGTCGGCGGTGACGCGCTCGCCCAGCCAGCTCACGATGTAAAAGCGCCCGGCCGAAAACAGGCCCAGGGCCACCGCCACGCCGAAGAGCTCGAAAAAGTGCCGGGCCAGGCCCGTGTCTTCGCTGCCAGGCTGCAGGCCGCCATCGATCAGGCTGCGCAGGGCCACTGGAAAGAGCAGCGTGGCACCGGCCGCCAGCAGCAGCATCAGCAGCGCCAGCAGGATGCGGCCTCGGTAGGGCCGCAGGAAAGGCAGCAGCCCGGTGAGGGAGCGCGGTGAGCCCTTGGGGGCATCCTGGAGGGTCTTGGTCATGGTGTTCAGTAGTGCGGCGGCAGGTTGTCACGGGTCCGCGCCGCCACGTCGCCCGACAGCCCTTGAAGGCCAGCAGACTCGGCACTGCGCAATCTCAGTTCGGCCACCTCTCGCTGGAGCAGGTCGATCTGCGACTGCTGCCGCACGACCACCTTGTTGAGTTCTTCCAGCATGTCCTCCTGGAAGCTGGCCTTGATCTCCAGCGCCTCCAGCCGCTCTTCGGTTCGTGTGTCCATGCCCGTATTGGAACCCAACCCGGGGCCTCAGGACAGGCGCAGCGGAGCGGCGTAGCCCGTCATTTCCAGGTAACCCTGGCCCACACGCCGGCCCTGTGCATCGCGCAGCTCACTCAAGCCTTCCCAGTAAACGGCGCCGGTGGAGGCGCGGCTGTCGAGCTCCTGGTCGTCCAGTCGTGCCTGGACCATGAAGCGGCCGGCCGGTGTGTCCAGCTGCCAGGCCACGGGATAGCGCGCCTGGGTGAGCGGGCTGGTCCACCAGCGTTGGGGTTCAAAGCGCACGCTGCCGGCAGCGAAGTTGCGCGCCGCCTGGCCCGGTGTCCGCCAGGAGCCACCGTCCCAGAGGCTGCTGCCGTCGGGGCGCCGCAGGCGAAAGGCGGTGAGGGCACTGCCGTCGTCCAGGTTCATGCCCACCCAGTCCCAGCCCTGCGCATCGGGGTGCAGGAGGTCGTCACTCCATTCATGGTCCAGCCAGGCGGTCCCCTGCACGGCCAGGCTTTGGCCGCGCAGCTTCAAGCTGCCCTGGGCGCTAAGCTGCGGCTGGCTGTAGTAGTAGCTGGCCTGGCGGGGCTCCGGGCCCTTGCGCGAGAGGCCTTGTTGTCCCTGCAGCAGCACCGGCTGCGTGCTGGTGAACGACAACGCCATGCCGAAGTCCTGCGCCTGCAGCTCGGCCACATAGGTGCTGCGTTCGGCGGGGCCTTGGCGTTGGAGGGTCCAGCCGTCCAGGCGCAGGTTGGTGTCTTGGCTGGAGGCCTGGGCCAAGCCAAAGCCTTCGCGGGCGATGCGCTGGTCGTGCAGCAGGCGGCCGCCCGCCAGGTCAGTCAGGGCGGCGTGGGCGAAGACCAGTTGCCGAGCGGCAAAGCGCGATTGCATGCCCTGCGCGGCTTCCACCCGGGTGCGAAAGAAGGTGAGCTGAAAGCCGAATTCGCGGCCTGCGACCGTGCGCGCCAGGCCCGTGATGTACCACCACTCGGTGCGCCGGTCGGGGTGTGCGCCGAAGTCGCGGGGAAAGCTCAGCTGCGCCGGCGGCAGGGCCTGGGCGGCGGGCAGGCCGCCGGCCGTGGCCAGGCCCAGCCACTGCAGGCAGAGGCGGCGAGACGGCAGGGCGCGGAGCATGGGCACGGGCGAGGACATGGCCCCATTGTCTGCGCGCAGCCTGGCCGATGCGCTGCCAAGCCCATCTGGGGGCATGGCTCGGCCTGCTCAGACCCCGGTCTCATCCGGTGCCGTTTGAAACACCACTTCACCCGTGGGTATGTGCACCACGCGCACACGTTCGCGCGAGGGATCTTTCAGGCTTTTGACCGCCACGGCCACAGCCAGGCTTCGGTCGGTGTAGAGCTCGTCCGGGTTCTGCGGTGGCAGCAGGCCGCCAGGCAGGGGCTGGGGACGCTCGATGCGGTATTCGGGACAGGCCATGGTCTTGACGCAGTTTGTCTCCAGGGATGGCCAGGTCCTGCGGCGCAGGCCCGGCTTCATAGTCAGCGTGTCATCCTAGGGTGTTTGCGTTGCACATTCGTGACGCGCTTGTGTGCGCAGGGTATGCGCGGTGAGCAGGTGTAAGCCCTGCTGGGCTCACCAGTCTTCCTTGACGGCCAGCACGGCTTCCTGGCCTGCGGCCGAGCGGCCTGCCAGCCAGGCCGTGGCCGTGCCCGAGAGCATCACCGCCCCACTGAGCAGCGCCAGCCTGCCCCAAGGGATTTGCAGGTCCATGGTCCAGTGAAAGCTCTGCGGATTGACCACATGCACCAGCACCACGGCCACGGCCAGGCCCAGCAGCAGACCGGCAAGGCTGCCCACCAGGGTCCAGGCTGCGCCTTCGCCGGCCACCACGGTCAGCACCTGCCGGCGCGTGAGCCCCAGGTGCGCCAGCAGTCCGAACTCCTTGCGCCGCGCCAGTACCTGCGCGCTGAAATTCGCCGCCACGCCAAACAGGCCAATGGCAATGGCCACGGCCTGCAGCCAGTAGGTGACGGCGAAGCTGCGGTCAAAGATGCGCAGCGAGGTGGCGCGGATCTCGCTGGCCGAGGCCATTTCCAGCCAGGGTGCGCGGCCCTCGGGGGCCGCTTTGGCCAGCGCCTGCCGCACGCTGGCCTGCACCTGGCCTGAAAGGCCCGGATCGCTGAGCCAGAGGGACAGGTCGTTGACGCGCCGGTCGCCTGTGAGCCGCACGAAGTCGCGCTCGTCCATCATGATGGCGCCGAACTGCCGGGCATAGTCGCGCCACACACCGGCCACGAAGAAGCGGACTGGCTGACCCGGCTCACCCGGTGCCACCGCCTGCGACAGCGCCGGTGCCAGCCGCGCGAAGTCGGTGCCCGGCGCCGCGCCATAGAGCGTCACCATCGCCTCGCTCACATACAGGGCAATGGCCCCCGGTGGCACGGCCAGGGGCTCGCCCACCAGGGGCAGGCTGCGGCGCACATCACCGAGCTCGCGGGCAACCACCGCCACCGGTGGTTGCGCGGCCTCGAGCAGCACCGAGCTCACGCGCTGGCTCCCCAGGCGTGCCACGCCGGGCAGGCTGCGCAGGGCCTCGACGTCTTCCGGGCTGAAATAAACGGTGTCGGCTGCGGCCGTGCTGGTGGCGCTGCGCACATACAGGTCGGCCGGCAGCACCACGTTCAGCCAGTCGGTCACCGACTGCCGAAAGCTCGCCACCATGATGGTGATGGCCACAGCCAGGCTCAGTGACGCGACCACGCCGCTGACGGCCACGCTCGCACTCTCGCGCACGCGCCCGGCGCGCTCAATGGCCAGCAGTGGCAGCAGCTGGCCACCCAGCAGACGCTTGAGCGGCGCGTACATCACCCGGATCAAGGCGGGCAGGGCCGCGATGCCGCCCACCAGCAGCAGCGCCACCGCCAAGTAGGCGGCCAGCGGCATGCCCGCCACGGGCGGTGCCAGCGTGAGCAGGCCAGCCAGGGCCAGCAGCGCCAGGCTCCAGGCGCCATGTGCATGGGCGCTGCCGCGCCCACCCAGGCCCTTGAGGGTCTGGGCCAGTGGCAGGCCTTGCGCCGCCCGTGCTGGCCACCAGCCGCCCGCCAGGGCCGCGGCCACGCCGAGCGCGCCATAGGCCAGGGCAGCCGTGCCATGCCATTGCAGTGTGGGCTGCACACCGGCAAAGTAGCCGCCGCCCAGGTCGCCGCCGGCCAGGCGCAGGCCCAGGCCGGCCAGCAGGGTGCCCAGTGCCAGCCCCAGCCCGCTGCCCAGCAGCCCCAGGGCCAGCGATTCGCACAGCACCAGTTGCAGGCGCTCGCGCCCGGTCAGGCCCAGCACCCCCAGCAGCGCCAGCTGCGGTGCGCGCTTGGCCACGCTCAGTGACAGCACGGAAAACACCAGGAAGGCGCCGGTGAACAGTGCCACCAAGGCCAGCACCGTGAGGTTGACGCGGTAGGCCCGGGACATCTGGCTGACTCTGGTGGCGGCATCACCCGGCTCGGACCACTGCAGGCGGCCCGGTGGCAGGGCCAGCTGCGCCTCCAGGCTGGCGCGGTCGGCCCCGGGCTGCAGCCGCACATCAATGCGCGAGAGCCGCCCGCCTTGTTGGAACAGGTCCTGGGCGGCGCCCAGGTCCATCACGGCCAGGGGTGGGCCGTCTGCCGCCACGGTGCCGGCCACGCGCGCGCGCACCAGCTCGCTGCCGCTTTGCATCAGGATCTCCGGCCCCTGCAACTTCTGCCGTGCCGACGCATTGAGGAACACCCTGCCCGGGGCGAACAGGTCCAGGCGCGAGGCCTGGGCGTCCAGCCGGGGCAGGAGGGCGGGGGCGAGGCTGGCCACGCGCAGCGCATCGACGCCCAGCACCCGCAGGCCCAGCGCTTGGTCCCCGGACAGGGCCTGTGTGCTCAGCTCCAGCACGGGGCTGGCCCAGGCCACGGCCGGGGCCTGCGCCACGGCGGTGTACAGCGTTTCATCGAGCATGCCCTGCGGGGCGCGCAGCTCCAGGTCGGGCTGGCCATTGATGGCGCGGCTGGCCTGTGAGAACTCCGACAGTGCCGAGGCGTTGATCAGGTGCACCGAAAAGGCCAGGGCCACCCCGAGCATGACGGCCGCCACCGCCGAGGCCGTGCGCCAGGGGTGGTGCCGCAGTTCCTGCCAGGAATAGGTGCGCAGCAGGGGCAGCAGCGTCATGGTGGAAGAGCTGGCAGCCGCGTCGTCAGGCCGGTGCCATGCCCGCGGCTGTCAGGCGCAGCACGCGGTCGGCCCGCGCTGCCGCCGCCTCCGAGTGCGTGACCAGCACCAGGGCAGAACCTGTGGCGCGGCTTTGCGCGCAGAGTGCATCCATCACGCGCTGGGCGGTGCCTGGGTCGAGGTTGCCGGTGGGTTCATCGGCCAGCAGCAGGCCAGGGCGGTGCACCAGCGCCCGCGCAATGGCCACGCGCTGGAGCTGACCGCCCGAGAGCTGTTGCGGCAGGCGCGCCTCCAGCCCGGCCAGGCCCACGGCCTCCAGCATGGCCTGAACCCGCCCTGGGTCGGGCGTGCCCAGCAGCATGAGCGGCAGGGCCACGTTCTGGGCCACGTCCAGGTGCGGGAGCACATGAAAGGCCTGGAACACGAAGCCCACGTGTCGGCGCCGCAGCAGGGCGCGTGCGTCGTCCGGCAGCGGGCCGAGGTCTTGCCCCTGCAGGCGCACCTGGCCGGCGCTCCAGTGGTCCAGGCCCGCCATGCAATTGAGCAGGGTGGACTTGCCCACGCCCGAGTCGCCCACGATGGCCACAAACTCGCCCGCGCTGACCGTCAGCGAGACGTTCTCGAACACGGTGTTGTCGCCGTAGCGTTTGGCCAGGCCCTCGATCTGCAGAGGTGCAAGGTTCATGGCGTGCCCCAGTGCGAGGCCACGCAGGCCATCAGCTGCGCCAGGGCCTGGTCCGCGTCGGCGGCGATGCTGTGGCGCCCGGGCATGCTGCGCAGCCAGGTCAGCTGGCGCTTGGCCAGTTGGCGGGTGGCGGCGATGCCGGTCTCGCGCAAGCGTTCGGTCTGTGCCGGGGACAGCTCGGCATCGCCGGCCTCGTGCAGCAGCGCCCAGGCCTGCCGGTAGCCCACGCAGCGCATGGCCGGCAGGTCGGCGTGCAGGTCGCCGCGCCGGCGCAGCATGCGCACCTCGTCCAGCAGGCCCTCGTGCAGCATCTGTTCAAAGCGCTGGGCGATGCGCTGGTGCAGCCAGGCGCGCTCGCGGGGTTCCAGCGCGATGAGGACATGTTCTTGTGGAGCCGGCGCACGCCCTTGGCGGGTCTGAAAGGCCGACAGCGGCTGTCCCGAGACCCGCCAGACCTCCAGTGCCCGGGCGATGCGCTGCGAATCCTGCGGCTCCAGGCGCGCGGCCGTGGCCGGGTCAAGCTCGGCCAGCTGTGCATGCAGGGCCGGCCAGCCCAGGGCGGCCGCTTCTTCAGCGATGGCTGCGCGCACTTCTGCATCGGCGGTGGGCATGTCGTCCAGCCCCTCGAACAGGGCCTTGAAGTACAGCATGGTGCCGCCCACCAGCAGGGGCAGGCGGCCCCGCGCCCGGATCTCGCCCACCAAGCTGCGGGCATCGCGGCAGAAATCGGCGGCGCTGTAGGCATTGAGCGGGTCGCGGATGTCGATCAGGTGGTGCGGCACGGCGGCGCGCTCGGCTGCGCTGGGTTTGGCGGTGCCGATGTCCATGCCCCGGTAGACCAGGGCCGAGTCCACGCTGATGATTTCCACCGGCCAGCGCTCAGCCACGGCCAGTGCGGCGGCGGTCTTGCCGGAGGCCGTGGGTCCGGCCAGCGCGATCAGGTGCAGGTGCTCGGCCATGGGCAGGCCTTACACGGCAGTGCTCGTGCGGCTGCCGAAGCGGCGCACCAGTACCCAGGAGAGCAGGGCGATGATGGCGCTCCAGAACAGCAGGCCCTGCACCAGGGGCAGCTCGGTGCCGTCCATGTGCTCTCCAAGCCAGAGGCCCACCAGGAAGGCGGTCATCATCATGCAAAAGCCATTGAGCGCAGCCGCGGTGCCGGCCGCCTCGGGGAAGGGCGCGATGGCGCCGTTCTGGCTGCAGGGCTGGTTGATGCCGTGGCCCACCAAGAACAGGTTCATGGGCAGCACCACGGCCCAGACCGTGTGCACGTCCAAGGCAAAGAGCCCCGCCAGCAAGAGGCCAGAGCTCAGGCTGATGCCAGCGCCTATGTCCATGGTGCGCTGCAGGCCCACGCGCAGCAGCAGCCGGCGGCAGACCATGGTGCCGGCCACGTAGCACAGGCTCATGGAGGCCATGCAAAAGCCGTAGCTCACCTGGCTCAGACCATGGAGGCGGATGAGGATGAAGGAGGAGGTCACCAGGTAGGTGAACAGGCCCGCGTTGCCGCTGGAGGCCACGGCAGAGAACACCAGAAAGCGCGGGTGGCGGCCAATGCGCAGCCAGGTGCGCAGCATCTCGCCCGGGTGCAGGGCATTGAGGCGCTTGGCCGTCAGCGTCTCTTCAAAGCGCCAGGCGATCAGGGCCAGCACCACGGCCCCAAAAATGGCCAGGGCGGCCAGTGACGCACGCCAGCCGAAGAACTGCGTGAGCAGGCCGCCGATGGGGGCACTCAGGCCGGCGATCAGGCCCAGGCCGGTCAGGGCCGTGGACATCACGCGCGCGCCCTCGGTGGGGCCGTAGCGGTCGCGCACCACGGCGCGCGCGGTCATCACCGCCGAGCCCAGGGCCGCACCCTGCAGCATGCGCCAGACCACCAGCCAGCCCAGGCTGGGGGCCAGGCTCGAGCCAATGGCTGCCAGCACATAGGCGCTCATGCCCCACAGCAGCACCGGGCGCCGGCCGAAACGGTCCGACAGCGGCCCCCAAAACAGCTGCGAGCAGCCAAAGGACAGCAGCAGGGCGCTCAGGGTGAACTGCACCTGCGAGATGTGCACGCCAAAGCCCTCGCTCATGGCGGGCAGCGCGGGCAGATACAGGTCGGTGCTCACAGGCTGCAGTCCCATGAGCAGCGACAAAAGGACGATCAGCAGGCGGGCCGAGCTGCGGCTGGTGGGGTGGACCGGCAGGCTGGTGTGCTCGGGGATCGGCGTGGACTTGGAAGGCAAGAGAAGGTCGCTCGGGCAGGGTGGGCACGCGTCGGCAGGCTGCCGGGGCCACGGTCTTTGAGGGTAGCAGAATCAAGGGCAGGGGCTCTCTTACACTGCCGCCATGCCCGCTTTGCCTTCTTCCGCTGCACTGCCTACCCCTTCGCATGCCCCCTCGCCTCTGGCCTGGGGCCTGGGTCTGGCGGGCCTTATTCCCTTCGTGGCCGGTGCCGCGCTGCAATGGTTCACGCCACCGGGCTGGCGCATGCTGGCGGCCTCGGCCCTGCTGACTTACGGGGCGGTGATCGTGAGCTTTCTGGGTGGCATTCACTGGGGTCTGGCCATGCGTCAGGCGGAGCTTCAGGCGCCCCGACTGCTGTGGGGGGTGCTGCCCAGCCTGCTGGGCTGGCTGGCCGTGCTGCTCGACAGCCCCTGGGGGCATGCGCTCTTGGTGCTCAGCCTGCTGGCCTGCTATGCGGTAGACCGCGCGAGCTACCGCGCGCTGGGTCTCGCGGCCTGGCTGCCCCTGCGGGCCCTGCTGACGGCGGTGGCCTCGGTCAGCGTGGCTCTGGGCGCGCTGGCCTACTGGCTGGCCTGAGCCTTTGTTCAGCGCCCGCGCAGAAAGAGCGCGTCGAGTTCCTTGAGGCTGAGCTGCCGCCAGGTCGGTCGGCCATGGTTGCACTGGTCCGAGCGCTCGGTGGCCTCCATCTGCCGCAGCAGCGCATTCATTTCTTCGAGCGTGAGTTTGCGGTTGGCACGCACGGCGCCGTGGCAGGCCATGGTGGCCAGCAGTTCGTTGCGTGCCCGGGTCAGCACCTGGTGGTCATCGTGCTGCGCCAGCTCGGCCAGCACGCTGCGCGCCAGCTCCACCGGTTCGCCCTGGGCCAGGGTGCTGGGTACGGCCCGCACGGCCAGGGTCTTGGGTGAGAGCGGGGCCACTTCCAGGCCCAGGGCCTGCAGGGTGTCTGCGGCCGCCTGGGCGGTGGCAATTTCCTGCGGCGTGGCCGCGAAGCTGGCCGGAATCAACAGGGGCTGGCTGGCCAGGGCGGCTTCGTCGAGCTGGGTCTTGAGCCGTTCATAGACGATGCGCTCGTGCGCGGCATGCATGTCCACGACGACCAGCCCCTGGCTGTTTTCTGCCAGGATGTAGACGCCTTGCAGCTGCGCGATGGCGCGGCCCAGCGGCCAGTCGCCAGACGGCAGCTCGGAGGGCCGGGCCTGGGCAGACCAGCTCGCCAGGGCTGCTGAGGGCTCGGCGGCCATCAACGCAGCCGCTGCTGGTGCAGTGCTGGGCCACATGGCGGCGAAGTCGTTGATGCCACGGTCCTGCCGGAGTGACAGGCTCATGCCAGCCTGCTGCCAGGGACGGGCGGGACTGGCGTCGCTGGGCCAGACGGGTGGCGCGGCGGTTTCAATGGGCGTGGAGGGAATGCCATGGCCCAGACCGGCGCGGGGCGCAGCCAGCGCGTTTTCCAGGGCGTGGCGCACCGCTTGGTGCACCTCGCGGCTGTCACGAAAGCGCACCTCGATCTTGGTCGGGTGCACATTCACATCCACGCGGGTGGCATCCATCTCCACGTACAGGGCATAGAGCGGCTGGCGCTGGCCGTGCAGCACGTCTTCGTAGGCCGAGCGGGCGGCGTGCGTGAGCACCTTGTCGCGCACGTAGCGGCCGTTGACGTAGGCAAACTGCAGGTCGCCGCGCGCGCGGGCGAGGTCCGGCAGGCCTGCGCGGCCCCAAACTCGGATCTGCGGGCCAGGCCCGCTGCTGTGGTGGTCCACCACCACCGACTGCTCGGCAAAGGCCTCGCCCATGACGTCGGCCAGGCGCTGTGCCAGTGCGCCGGCCGGGTCGCTGCGGGCGGCGCGCCACTGCTCCATGAGCTTGCCCTCGTGCCAGATGGAAAAGCCCACATCGGGCCGCGCCAGCGCATGGCGCCGCACAGCCTCGATGCAGTGCGCCAGCTCGGTGGCATCGGTTTTGAGGAATTTGCGGCGCGCGGGCGTGGCGTAAAACAGCTCACGCACCTCCACCGTGGTGCCCACGGCGCGCGCGCCTGGTTTGAGCTCGCCGGTGCGGCCGTCAAGCTGCCAGCCGTGCTCGGCATCGGCCGTGCGCGAGAGGACGCTCATGTCGGCAATCGAGTTGATGGCGGCCAGCGCCTCGCCCCGAAAACCCATGGTCTGCACGGACTGCAGCTCATCGAGTGAGGCGATCTTGCTGGTGGCGTGGCGTTTGAGCGCGATCGGCAGCTCCTCGCGGCGGATGCCCATGCCATCGTCCTCGATGCGGATCAGGCGCACGCCGCCGGCCGACAGGCGCACCACCACCTCGGTGGCGCCGGCGTCCAGGGCGTTGTCCACCAGCTCTCGCACCACGGAGGCGGGGCGCTCAACCACTTCGCCAGCGGCGATCTGGCTGATGAGTTCATCGGGGAGTTCGCGGATGGCGCGGCGGGGCGGTGAGGTCACGGCCGGGATTGTAGGAGGCCCATGCCAGAATCCAGGCCCATGGAACTGGTGACTTTTTTGATCGACTTCATCCTGCACGTGGACCGCTATCTGGAGGCCTTCACGCGCGACCACGGCACCTGGGTCTACGCCCTGTTGTTTGCCATTGTGTTTGTGGAGACGGGCCTGGTCATCATGCCTTTCCTGCCGGGCGACTCACTGCTGTTCATCACCGGGGCATTGGCCGGTGCGGGCCTGCTGAACTTGCCCTTGGTGATGGCTCTGCTGCTGGTGGCGGCCATCCTGGGCGACCAGTGCAATTACTTGATTGGTCGCCACTTCGGGCCGCGGGTGTTCCAGTGGCCGAACTCACGATTTTTCAACCGCCAGGCCTTCGAGCAGGCGCATGCCTTTTATGAGCGTTATGGCGGCATCACGATCGTGATTGCGCGCTTCATGCCCTTTATCCGCACCTTCGCGCCTTTTGTGGCGGGCGTGGCCGAGATGGATCGCGGCAAATTCACGGCCTACAACGTGGGCGGTGCGCTGCTGTGGGTGGTGGGCCTGTGCGGCGTGGGTTACCTCTTTGGCAACCTGGCCTGGGTGCAGCTGCACCTGAGCAAGATCATCTGGGCTCTGATCATCGTGCCGGGCCTGCTGGCCCTGCTGGGCGCTTGGCGCGCCCGCCGCAGCGCCGCCTGAGCGCCGGCCACCGTCTCAGATGGGGCGGTTGCGGGCCAGCGGCGGATTGCGCGCGAAGTAGCGCTCGATACCGCGCATCAGCGCATCAGCCAGCTGGGTTTGGAAGGCCGGGTTGCGCAGCCGGATTTCCTCGTCCGGGTTGCTGATGAAGGCGGTCTCCACCAGTACGCTGGGAATATCCGGCGCCTTGGGCACCGCAAAGCCCGCCTGCTCCACGCGGGGCTTGTGCAGCTTGCCCACCCGGCCGATCTCCCCCAGCATGGCGCCGCCCAATTGCAGGCTGTCGTTGATTTGCGCCGTGGTGCTCATGTCCAGCAGCGCCTGGCGCACGGCGTTGTCGCGCACGGGGATGTTCACGCCGCCCACGCCGTCGGCCGCGTTTTCCTTGTCGGCCAGCCAGCGTGCGGCGTTGCTGGTGGCGCCGCGCTCGCTGAGCACGAACACGCTGGCGCCTTGGGGCCGGGGCGTGAAGAAGGCGTCGGCGTGGATGCTGATGAAGAGGTCGGCCTGCACGCGTCTGGCCTTTTGCACGCGCACGTGCAGGGGCACGAAGAAGTCGCCGTCGCGGGTGAGGTAGGCGCGCATATTGGGCCGGGCATTGATGCGCTCGCGCAGCAGCTGGGCCACCTGCAGCACCACGTCTTTCTCGCGGGTGCCGCCTGGGCCGATGGCGCCCGGATCCTCGCCACCATGGCCCGGGTCCAGCGCCACGATGATGAGCCGGTCGGTTTTGCTTCCTGCCGCACCCTGCGGCTGGGTTTGGGCGCTGCGCCTGGCCCGCTCGGCCATCAGTTCACCCAGGGGATCTGCCGGCGGCTCCGTGGCCATGCTGTCGGTTCGGCCACGGGCCTGGAGTTTCTCGGCGATCAGGGCTTCGAGCGGGTCCTGCGCCACCGTGGGATAGAGGTCCATCACCAGGCGGTGCTGATAGGGCTCCACCGGCTTGAGGCTGAAGACCTGGGGCGCCACCGCCTGCTTGAGGTCGATCACCAGACGCACCACGCCCGGTGCGTTTTGACCGACGCGGATGCCCGCGATGTTCGGGTCGTCTGCCTTGACCTTGGCCACCAGCTCCCTGAGCGTCGGCTGCAGTTCCAGGCCTGTGATGTCCACGGCCACCCGGGGAGGGTCGGCAATCAGGATGTACCGCGCCCGGATCGGCTCATTGGATTCCAGCGTGACCCGGGTGTAGTCCTTGGCGGGCCAGACGCGCACGGCCAGGATCTCGGCGCCATGGGCAATCTCGCGCGCCCCGAGCAGCAGCACCACCCCGCCGGCCTGGAGCAGACGCCTGCGCTGGCGGTCGGGCCGGGTGCTCATGAGCAGGCGGCCACCAGGGCGTCACCCCGGGGGCTGAAGCTGCGCAGATGCACTTGGCGAGGCCCCTCGGCCTGCTCGCCGTCATGGGCCTGGCTGTGGATCTCAATCACCAGGTCGGGCGTGGGCAGCCGGCCCTGGGCCTTGTCGGGCCACTCCACGAGCTGGAGTCCGGGCGCGGCGAATACATCGCGAAAGCCCGCTTCCTCCCATTCGTCGGGGTCGTTGAATCTGTAGAAGTCGAAGTGGGCAATGGCCAGTGCAACGCCCTCCAGCCGCACTTGGTAGGTCTCCACCACGGCATAAGTGGGGCTTTTGATGCGGCCGACCACGCCCAAGGCATGCAGCAGGTGGCGTGCGAAGGTGGTTTTGCCCGCGCCCAGGTTGCCGCGCAGCTCAATCAGCGCATCGCCGGCGGGCTGCAGCGCACGCAGGGCCTGCGCCAGCCGCTGGGCAAAAGCCTCGGTGCCGCGCTCGTCTTGCCAGACCGTGCTTCCTACAATGCCAGGATGATCCAGGGCGGCCATGAATTCGTGTCTTTGATTCGGGAGTGGGCGAGGGCGCTGGGATTTTCTCAAATCGGCGTCGCTGGCGTGGACCTGAGCTCGGCAGAACCTGGATTATCGGCCTGGCTGGCCGCAGGCTTTCACGGCGAGATGGATTACATGGCCGCACACGGCATGAAGCGCGCCCGACCGGCCGAACTGCTGCCCGGCACCGTGAGCGTGATCACCGCGCGCATGGACTACCTGCCGCGCCAGGCCCCGGCCGACTGGGTCGAGCGCGAACTCCAACGCCTTCAGCGCCCGGGCGAGGCTGTGGTGTCGGTTTACGCCCGGGGTCGGGACTACCACAAGGTGCTGCGATCTCGCCTGGCCCAGCTGGGTGAGCGCATTGCCGCCCAGGTGCAGCCCCTGGGTTATCGGGCTTTTACCGATTCGGCCCCCGTGATGGAGGCCGAGCTCGCCGCCCGCAGCGGTTTGGGCTGGCGCGGCAAGCACACCCTGGTGCTGCACCGCGAGGCCGGCTCCCTGTTTTTCCTGGGTGAGATCTTCATTGACATGCCGCTGCCGGCCACCGAGCCGGTGGAGGCGCACTGCGGCAGCTGCAGCGCTTGCATGGACCTGTGCCCGACCGGTGCCATCGTCGGGCCGCAACGGCTCGATGCGCGGCGTTGCATCTCTTACCTCACCATCGAACACGCGGGCCCCATTCCCGAGGACCTGCGGCCGCTCATGGGCAACCGCATCTACGGCTGCGACGACTGTCAGCTGGTGTGCCCCTGGAATAAATTCGCCCAGCGCTCGCCCCTGCCGGATTTCGACGAGCGTGCGCCCCTGAGCGGCCAGACCCTGCTCACGCTCTGGCGCTGGACCGAGGAGGATTTCTTGCGCCACACCGAGGGCAGCCCAATCCGGCGCATTGGCCATGAACGCTGGCTGCGTAACCTGGCCGTGGCCCTGGGCAATGCCCGCTCAGCCCCTGGCGCGGACCGCCAGGCCCTGGCTGAGGCCCTTCGGGAGCGCCTGGACCACCCGAGCGCGCTGGTGCGAGAGCACCTGCACTGGGCGCTGGCGCAGTGATCAGCGTCCGGCCAGGCCCATGGCAAAGGGCAAGCTGAGCAAGCCGGCCAGGGTGGAGAGTGTCACCAGGCCTGCCACCATGGGGCCGTTGTAGCCCATGCGCGCGGCCAGCACGTAGGCGCTGGAGGCCGTGGGCAGGGCGGAAAAAGCCAGCAGCACCGTGGCCTGTACAGGCGCCAGGTTCAGCAGCCGCCCCACACCAAAGGCGACCAGGGGCATCAGGAAGTGTTTGATGGTCAGCAAGCTCACGGCCAGGGTCTTGGCATGGGCCAAGGTGCCCAGGCGCATGCCCGCGCCGGCGGCCATCAGGCCCAGCACCAGGGAGCTCGCGCCCAGCCGGCCCACGCTGGGTTCGAGCCAGGTGGGCAGCCGAAAGCCCAGGAGGTTGGCCAGCAGCCCCGAGGCCGTGGCGATGATCAGCGGGTTGCGCAGCAACTCCCGACCGAAGTGGCGCTGCGCGTGCCGCGCCATGGGCCAGACCGCGCCGATGTTGAAGATGGGCACGCACACGCCGATGAGCACCGCGATCAGCAGCAGGCCCTGCGCGCCGGCCAGGCGTTCGGCCATGGCCAGGCCGATGAAGGAATTGAAGCGAAAGCCGATCTGCGCCGCCGCCGCATGGTCGCGCACGTCGATGCGGCGACCCACCCAGGGCAGCCAGGGCAGGGCATACGACAGGCCAATGCCCGCCGCCGCCACCGCCAGCCCGCCCACGATGAGGTTGGAGGCGGCCAGCAGGTCCAGCGGGCTCTTGACGATGGAGTGAAAGAGCAGGACCGGGAAGAGGAAAAAATAGACCAGTCTTTCGACCGGTTCCCAGACCGAGCGATCGAGCGCGGTGTAGCGGCAGATCAGGTAGCCGCACAGAATCAGGGAGAAGTCGGGCAGCAGCAGTTGCAGGTAGCTCACCACCTGAGAATAACCGCTGAGCCATGGGGCCTCTGGGTTTTACCCAGCCCCTGGCCCTTCGCGGCTGCACTACGATTCGGTTTGTGCCGGCCAACGGGTGCCGGCGTGGGCCTATCGGGCTCCGACCTTCTTTCAATACAAAGGATTCGCACATGCTTCGTCGCTCTTTCCTGCTGCCTGCAGTGGCTTGCACGGCCCTCAGCCTTGCCACCGGTGCTGCCTGGGCCCAGGCCTACCCCAATAAAACTGTCAAGCTGGTGGTGCCCTTTGCCCCGGGTGGCACCACCGACATCATCGCCCGCACCATTGCCGAGCCCCTGGGCAAGGTCTTGGGACAGAGTGTGGTGGTGGAAAACCGCGCTGGCGGTGGCGGTGTGGTCGGCGCCAACGAGACGGCCAAGTCCGCCCCCGATGGCTATTCGCTGGGCATGGCCACGGTGTCTACCACCGCCGCCAATCCGGCCATCAACCCCAAGATCCCCTACAACGTCGCCACCGATTTCACGCCCATCATCAACATCGCGGCCACGCCCAACATCATTGCCGTGCACCCGAGCTTTCCGGCCAAGAACTACAAGGAGTTCCTCGCCGAGATCAAGCGCAACCCCGGCAAGTACTCGTACTCCTCGTCCGGCACGGGCGGCATCGGCCACCTGCAGACCGAGCTCTTCAAGAGCCTGACCGGCACCTTCATCACCCACATTCCCTACCGCGGCGCTGGCCCGGCCCTGAACGACACCGTGGCTGGCCAGGTGCAGATCATTTTTGACAACCTGCCCTCGGCGCTGCCTTTTATCCAGCAAGGCCGCCTGGTGCCCATCGTGGTGGCCGCACCCCAGCGCCTGGCTGTGCTGCCCAACGTGCCTACCTTCAAGGAGGTGGGGCTGGAGCCGGTCAACCGCATGGCCTACTACGGCATTCTTGGTCCCAAGGGCCTGTCTAAGGAAGTCATCGACAAGATCAGCGCCGGCACCCGCAAGGCCCTGGAAGACCCGGCCGTGCGCAAGCGCATTGAGGACACTGGCTCTCTGATCGTGGCCAACACGCCCGAGCAGTTTGCCGAGCAGATGAAGGCCGAGTTCGAGGTCTACAAGAAGGTGGTGGACAGCGCCAAACTCAAGCTCGACTAAGCCCGAGTAGCCCCTATAAAGCCGCCCCGGCCTGCCGCGGCGGCTTTTTTCATGGCGCTTTTTGCTATGGTTCGCGCATGCACCCCCCCGCCGGCATAGACGCTTTCATCGACGCCCTCTGGTTAGAAGAGGGGCTGTCTGCCAACACCCTGGCGGCCTACCGGCGCGATCTGGCCCTGTATGCCCGCTGGCTGGCCAGCCAGGCCACGCCGCGGCCGCTGGATGCCTGCACCGAGGCGGACCTGCACGGCTACTTCGCCCACTGCCATGCCGCCAGCAAGGCCAGCACCTCTAACCGGCGCCTGACGGTGTTCAAGCGCTACTTCCGCTGGGCCCTGCGCGAGGGACGCATCCAGGCCGACCCCACGCTCAAGCTGCAATCGGCCCGACAGGCCCTGCGTGTGCCCAAATCGCTGAGCGAGGCGCAGGTTGATGCGCTGCTGACCGCCCCCGATCTGGCCACCCCCCTGGGTCTGCGCGACAAGGCCATGCTGGAGCTGCTCTACGCCAGCGGCCTGCGGGTGAGCGAACTGGTCACGCTCAAGACCTTCCGCCTGGGCTTGAATGAGGGCGTGCTGCGCATCATGGGCAAGGGCGAAAAAGAGCGGATGGTGCCCTTTGGCGCGGTGGCGCGCGAGCACCTGCAGGCCTACCTGGAGGACGGGCGCCCCGCCATCCTCGCGGGCCGGGGTTCGGACGACTTGTTCGTGACCGGCAGAGGCCAGGCCATGAGCCGCGTGATGTTCTGGATGCTGGTCAAGAAGTATGCGCAGCAGGCCGGCATCAACGCGCCGCTGTCGCCGCACACCCTGCGCCATGCTTTTGCCACGCACCTGCTCAACCACGGTGCTGATTTGCGGGCGGTGCAGATGCTGCTGGGTCATGCCGATATTTCGACCACCACCATCTACACCCACGTGGCGCGTGAACGGCTCAAGACCCTGCATGCCGCGCACCATCCGCGCGGCAGCTAGGGTGGGTACATATAGTCGCGCCTGAAGGGGTACACCGACTGGCTGCCGCGCATATCCCCGCCCTGCACCTGGCCTGAGGGGCGGGTGGCCAGCATCTGGTGCAGCGCGATCCAGCCCTGCTCGAAGCTCATGGCACTGCCGGCCAGGTAGAGCCGATAGGCGCGCAGGATCTTCTCGGCCCGAACGGAGCCGGCCTCGGCGGCCAGCACGCGCCTGGCCTCGTCCAGGCGCGCCTCCAGGGCGTCGGACCAGGCCCAGAGCGTGCGCGCGTAGTGGGGCCGCAGGTTCTCGGTGTCCACCATCTCCAGCCCGGCCTCGGCCATGTCGGTGAGCACGGTGGCCACGTGCAGCAGTTCGCCGCCGGGGAAGATGTACCGCTCGATGAACTGGCCCATGCCCGAGCCCAGCTCCCGGTTGCGCGTGCTGCCCGAGGTGATGCCATGGTTCATGACCAGGCCTCCGGGCTTGAGCAGGCGCTGAATTTTTCCGAAGTAGGCGGGCATGCGGGCCTGGCCGACGTGCTCGAACATGCCCACGGAGGAGATTTTGTCGAAAGGCTGTGATTCATCGAGCTCGCGGTAGTCCCGCAACTCGATGCGCACGCGCTTGTGCAGGCCTTTTTGATCGATCAGCCGGCTGACATGCGCATGCTGGTGGCGCGAGATCGTGATGCCGGTGGCGTCTACGCCGTGGTGCTCGGCCGCCCAGAGCAGCAGCCCGCCCCAGCCTGCGCCAATGTCCAGGAATCGCTCACCGGGCCTGAGCATCAGCTTGCGGCAAATGTGCTCAAGCTTGGCCTCCTGCGCCGCGGCCAGGCTCATGCCTTCGCTGGGGTAGTAAGCGCAGGAGTAGACCCGCCGTGGATCCAGCCAGAGGGCGTAGAAGGCATCCGAGACGTCGTAGTGGAACTGGATTTGTGCCGCGTCCCGGCCAGGGGAGTGCGCTCTGAGAGAGCGCGCACGTGCCCACAGCGGCATCCACCAGCCCGTGCCCTTGTCCACCGGGTTGCCCGGGAGCAGGTGCAGCACGGCTCCCATGATGTCGCGCATGCGCCCTTCCAGCCCCAAGCGGCCTTCCACGTAGTCCTCGGCCAGGCCCCCCACCTGACCGGACTTGAGCCGGGCCAAGCAGGCCCATTGCGCCAGCGACAGGCGCACCGGCGCTTCCTCGCGGCCCAGGGTCTGGCCGCTGGGCAGGCGCAGCTGCACGGCCGAGGGCAGCAGTGCAGCCGGGGTGGAGCGCATGAGCGAAGGGCGCATCAGCATGGGGCGAGGCTCCTGTGGCGTGGGTCGGCAGGCAGCGGACCGCGAAGGCGCAGTACAAAGTCAGCTTAAGGTGCGCCGATGCCCGCGGGCAAGCGGAGCCGTTGCCAGACCTTGGTTTTCAGACGCGCCCTGCACGGCTTGTGGGCCCTGTCGGGCAGGGCGTGCGGAACTTGTCCCTGGCTGTGCGGCGCAGCTCAGCGGCCCAGCAGGGCCAGCTCAGCGTCCTCGAAACCGGCCGCCCGGCGGGCGGGCAGGTTGAAGGGGCCCTTCAGGCGTGGCGCCCCATACTGCAGCGCCAGTGCCTCGTAGTGCGCCACCGGCTCCAGCCCACGCTGCTGACAGAGCCAGCGGAACCAGTGGTTGCCGATGGCCACGTGCCCAATCTCGTCACGCAGGATGGTGTCCAGGATCTCGCCGCCGCGGTGGTCACCCACCGAGACCAGCTTGCGCTGCACGGCCGGCGAGGCGTCGAGCCCGCGCGCCTCCAGCGTGCGCGGCACGATGGCCATGCGTGCCAGCACGTCGTCTCGGGTCTTGTTTGCCATGTGCCACAGGCCCTCGTGGGCCGTGAAGTCGCCGTAGGCGTGGCCCAGGCGATGCAGATGCTCGGCCAGCAGCTCAAAGTGCAGGGCCTCCTCATGGGCCACGCGCCACCAGTCGGTGTAGAAGCCGGCGGGCATGCCTGGGAAGCGCCAAATGGCATCGAGCGCGAGGTCGACCGCATTGCATTCAATGTGGGCCAGTGAATGGATGAGACCGGCATGGCCCTCGGGCGTGCCCACCGAGCGCTGCGGCACCTCGCGCGCCGGCAGCAGCAGCGGCCGCTCGGCGCGGCCGGGCACGCCTTCGGGTTCGACCAGGGCCTGGTCTTGCCCGAGTGTCCAGCCGGCCTCGCGCAGGGCCTCGGGCGCCAGGGGCAGGGCGCGCACGGCGCGGGCCTTGGCATGCGGGTCGGTCAGGCGGATCAGGTCCAGGGCGGTGCGGCGCAGGCAGGGCATGGGCCGATTATCCCCAGGGCATGCGCCGAGGGCAGCTGGCCCTCCCTACAATCCGAAGTTACTTCACACCCAGCTCCTTCGGACCATGGCCCTCTACCAACTCGATGCCGACACCCCGCAAGTCCACGACAGTGCCTGGGTGGCTGACAGCGCCCAGGTGATCGGCCGCGTCACGCTCGAGGAAAACGCCAGCGTCTGGTTTGGCGCGGTGGTGCGCGGCGACACCGACACCATCTGCATTGGCCGGGGCAGCAACATCCAGGACAGCAGCGTGCTGCACGCCGACCAGGGCATGCCCCTGAACATCGGTGAGAACGTGACCGTGGGTCACCAGGTGATGCTGCACGGCTGCACCATTGGCGACGGCTCGCTCATTGGTATACAGGCCGTGGTGCTCAACGGCGCCCGCATCGGCAAGAACTGCCTGGTGGGCGCGGGCGCGCTGGTGACCGAAGGCAAGGAATTTCCCGATGGCTCCATGATCCTGGGCAGCCCTGCCAAGGTCGTGCGCCAACTCACGCCCGAGCAGATCGAGGGCCTGCAGCGCAGCGCCCAGGGCTACCGGGACAATGCCCGGCGCTTTCGGGCCGGGCTGCGCAAGATCGGCTGAGCCGCTTAGGCGGGTTGGCGGCCGGGCGCTTGCCAGCGTCCGGCCTTTGTTTTTGAGAGGCCGCACGGCCAGAAGCTTTCCATGTCAGAACTGCATAAATTCATTTTCGAGGGCCTGCCCGTGCGCGGCATGCTGGTTCAGCTCACCGATGTCTGGCAGGAGATCCTCCAGCGTCGCCGGGCCGCAGGCGGTTATCCGCCCGAACTCAGCGAGCTGCTCGGCCAGATGCTGGCCGCCGGTGCGCTGATGCAGAGCAACATCAAGTTCAATGGCTCGCTGGTGCTGCAGATTTCCGGTGATGGCCCGGTCAAGCTGGCCGTGGCCGAGGTGCAGCCCGACCTGAGCTTGCGCGCCACGGCCACGCTGGGCGCGGCTGGCGTCCAGGGCGTGCCCGCCGGCGCCACGCTCAGCCAAATGGTCAATGTGAATAACCTGGGGCGTTGCGCCATCACGCTGGACCCCAAGGACCGCTTGCCTGGCCAGCAGCCCTACCAGGGCGTAGTGCCACTGTTTGGCGACCGCCACGAGAAGCTGGAAAAGCTCAGCGAGGTGCTGGAACACTACATGCTGCAAAGCGAACAGCTCGACACCCGCCTGGTGCTGGCGGCCAATGAGCAGATGGCAGCCGGTCTCTTGATCCAGCGCCTGCCCGTGATGGGCAGCCAGAACCTCGAAGGCCAGATGGACCGCGATGCCAATGAGGACCAGATTGGCCGCAACGAGGACTACCAGCGCATTGCCTTGCTGGCTGGCACCCTCAAAGCCGAGGAGTTGCTGGGTCTGGACATCGACAGCATCCTGCACCGCCTTTTCTGGGAGGAGCCGCTGGTGCGCTTTGAGCCCCTGCATCCGCGCTTTGCCTGCAGCTGCTCACGCGAGCGGGTCAGCGGCATGCTGCGCAGCCTGGGCCAGGCCGAAGTGCAGTCCATCATCGAGGAGCGAGGCCTGGTGAATGTGGGTTGCGAGTTCTGCGGCGCGCAGTACGGCTTTGACGCGGTGGAGTCGGTGCAGCTTTTCGCTGCGCAGGCCGACCAGCCGCCTTCGTCCTCGGGCCTCCAGTAGGAGCCGAGCCCTCGGCGATAGACCTCAGTCGCCGGACCTGTTCTTGATCAGCTGCGTGAAGCTGCGGTGCTCGCAGTCCGGGTCGCTGCAACGGTCACAGCTTAGGCTGCCCGGGCGCCGTGAGGCCAGGCCAGTGCGCGGCAACAGGGCCGCCAGTTCTGGCCAGCAGGGGGCCAGACTTTGCAAGGCATGGGCCACGCGCTCACTCTGTGAGCCCCTGAGCACCTGGTAGGCCAGGCCCCGGTCATTGAGTGCCTGGCGCAGCGCGTGGTGGTGTGCAAGGGCGGTAAGCGCCTCTTGGGTATGGGCCTGCTGATCAACTTCCCAGGCCAGCAGCCAGCGCTGGTCGGCGCCTACGGTGTCTTCCACGCTGGCAAAGCTCTGCAATTGCAGGCCTGATGGCGGAGCGGCCCCGGCCTGGGCCCGTGTGTTGTCAAGCGCTTGGTGGAGTGCTCCGAGGAAGGCTTCTCGCCCTGCGCCCAGTACGGCCACAAGCGGCCCCTTGCTCATTTGGTCATTTGCTCATTTGGTGATCTGCACGAAGATCTCGTTGGGCTTGACCATGCCCAGATCGGTTCGGGCTTTTTCCTCGACCATTTCCAGGCCTTCCTTGAGGTCGCGCACCTCGGCGGCCAGGCGGTCATTTTCGGCCTGGGCCGCGAGGTTCTGCTGCTGCAGCTCGAGCAGCTTTTTTTCCATCTGGTGGACGTTGGGAACGCTCCCCCTGCCGAACCAGATCTGGATCTGCAGGATGACGAGCAGGCCGATCAAGAGGCCTGCAAGTGCGCGTTTGCCCACGTCAAATGCCAAGGTGAGGTTCAGCGCAGGTTGTAGAAGGCGTCGCGGCCGGGGTAGCTGGCGATGTCACCCAGGTCTTCCTCGATGCGCAGCAGCTGGTTGTACTTGGCCATGCGGTCCGAGCGGCTGAGCGAGCCGGTCTTGATCTGCGCGGCATTCAGGCCCACGGCAATGTCGGCAATGGTGGAGTCTTCGGTCTCACCGGAGCGGTGGCTGATGACGGCGGTGTAGCCCGCACGCTTGGCCATCTCGATGGCGGCAAAGGTCTCAGTCAGGGTGCCGATCTGGTTGATCTTGATCAGGATGGAGTTGGCAATGCCTTTGTCGATGCCTTCTTTGAGGATCTTGGTGTTGGTGACGAACAGGTCGTCACCGACCAGCTGCACTTTTTTGCCCAGACGATCGGTCAGCAGCTTCCAGCCGTCCCAGTCGCCCTCGTGCATGCCGTCTTCGATGCTGATGATGGGGTACTTGTCGACCCAGGTGGCCAGCATATTGGTCCACTCTTCGGCCGACAGCACCAGGCCTTCACCTTCGAGGTGGTATTTGCCGTCCTTGTAGAACTCGCTGGCGGCGCAGTCCAGGCCCAGGGCGATTTGCTCGCCGGCCACGTAGCCGGCCTTGTCGATGGCCTCCAGAATCATCTGAATGGCCGCCTCGTGGCTGGGCACGTTGGGCGCGAAACCGCCTTCATCGCCCACGGCAATGCTCATGCCTTTGTCATGGATGATCTTCTTGAGCGCGTGAAACACCTCCGCGCCGTAGCGGATGGCTTCGCGAAAGCTCGGTGCACCCACGGGGATGATCATGAACTCCTGCAGGTCGAGGTTGTTGTTGGCGTGTGCGCCACCATTGACCACGTTCATCATGGGCACGGGCATCTGCATGCCGCCCGAGCCGCCGAAGTAGCGGTACAAGGGCAGGCCGGCTTCTTCAGCGGCGGCGCGGGCCACGGCCATGGAGACCGCCAGCATGGCATTGGCGCCCAGGCGCGACTTGTTCTCGGTGCCGTCGAGGTCGATCAGGGTCTTGTCCAAGAAGGCCTGTTCGGAGGCGTCCAGGCCCAGCACGGCTTCAGAAATTTCGGTGTTGATGTGTTCCACCGCCTTGAGCACACCCTTGCCCAGGTAGCGGCCTGCATCACCGTCGCGCAGCTCGATGGCCTCGCGCGAGCCGGTAGAGGCGCCGGAGGGCACCGCCGCACGGCCCATCACGCCCGATTCCAGCAGCACGTCGCACTCGACCGTGGGGTTGCCCCGGCTGTCTAGGATTTCGCGTCCGACGATGTCAACAATGGCGCTCATGGGTGTCTTTCTTGGGAATAGGTTGGATGTTGAATAAATCGGTTCAGGTGCCTTCGACCAGAAGCATCTGCATCTGGGCGGCATTTTGGCGCGCAGCACGCGCGCTGGCGTATTCGGGGGAGGCTTCGAAGCGCCGGGCTTGTTCTTTGGAGGCGAATTTCAGGACCACCAGCCGTTCGGGCTGCCAGTCTCCCTCGAGCACCTCGATGGGTCCGCCGCGCACGCAGACCTCGGCTCCGTGCGCCTGCATGGCCACGGTAGAGAGTTTCTTGTAGTCCTCGTACTGCGCCGGGTCGGTGACGCTGACGTGGGCAATGATGTAGGCGCTGGGCATGCGGAAAGAGGCTGAAAATCAGGTCGAGAAGTGGTCTTCGAGAAAGCCACTTTTTTTGCTGACCTGGTCCAGGGCCACAAGTGTTTCGAGCAGGGCCTGCATGTGCTTGAGTGGCACGGCGTTAGGGCCATCTGACCAGGCCTCGGCTGGTTTCGGGTGGGTCTCCATGAAGAGGCCTGCCACACCGGCTGCCACCCCTGCGCGGGCCAGCACAGGCACCATGTCGCGCGCGCCACCGCTGCTGGCGCCCAGGCCGCCGGGTTTTTGCACCGAATGGGTGACGTCAAACACCACCGGGGCGCCAGATTTGCGCATCTCAGCCAGGCTCGTCATGTCGGCCACGAGGTTGTTGTAGCCAAAGCTCACCCCGCGCTCGCAGGCCAGAAACCGATCTTCCGAGAGGCCTGCCTCGCGGGCGGCATCGCGAGCCTTGTCCATCACGTTCTTCATGTCCCAGGGCGCAAGGAACTGCCCCTTTTTGATGTTCACGGGCTTGCCGCTCTGGGCCACGGCGCGAATGAAGTCGGTCTGGCGGCACAGGAAGGCCGGTGTCTGCAGCACGTCCACCACGCTGGCCACCTCGGCCACCTGGGTTTGGTCGTGCACATCGGTGAGGATGGGCAGCTGGAGCTGGCGCCGCACCTCATCGAGGATCTTGAGGCCCGCATCGATGCCCACGCCGCGCTTGCTGTTGCCTGAGGAGCGGTTGGCCTTGTCGAAGGAGCCTTTGTAGATGAGCGGGATGCCCAGGGGCGCGCAGATCTCCTTGAGCCGGCCGGCGACCTCCAGCGACATCTCCAGCCCCTCGATGGAGCAGGTGCCGGCGATCAGAAAGAAGGGCTGGTCTAGCCCGACAGGAAAACCGCAGAGCTTCATGCGTTCACCTTGGCGCGGGGTGCGTGGCTCACGCGGCCACCTTCAGGTTCTTGCCGCCGCCCTGATGGTCCAGCGCCGCCTTGATGTAGGCGTTGAACAGCGGATGGCCATCCCAGGGGGTGGATTTGAACTCAGGGTGGAACTGCACGCCCATGTACCAGGGGTGCACCGACTGCGGCAGCTCCACGATTTCGGTGAGCTGCTCGCGCTGCGTCAGAGCCGAGATGACCAGGCCGTTTTGGCGCAGCTGGTCCAGGTAGTTCACATTGGCCTCGTAGCGGTGGCGGTGACGCTCGGTGACCACGTCGCCGTAAATCTGATGGGCCAAGGTGCCCTTGCTCACGTCAGAGCTTTGTGCGCCCAGGCGCATGGTGCCGCCCATGTCCGATTTCTCGGTGCGCGTCTTGATGGTGCCGTCAGCGTCCTTCCACTCGGTGATCAGCGCAATGACCGGGTGCGGGCTTTCGGGCTCGAATTCGGTGGAGTTGGCATCTTTGAGGCCCGCTACATGGCGCGCGTACTCGATGGTGGCCACCTGCATGCCCAGGCAGATGCCCAGGTAAGGCACTTTGTTTTCGCGTGCGTAGCGGGCCGCGCAGATCTTGCCTTCGATGCCGCGCTTGCCGAAGCCGCCGGGCACCAAAATGGCGTCGAACTTGGCCAGCTGCGACACGTTCTCGGGCGTCAAAGTCTCGGAGTCCAGGTACTCGATGTTCACGCGCGCATGGTTTTTCATGCCGGCATGGCGGATGGCTTCGTTGAGCGACTTGTAGCTGTCCGAGAGGTCCACATACTTGCCGACCATGGCGATGCGCGCCTCGCGCTGCGGGTGCTCGGTCTCGTGCACCAGTTCGTCCCAGCGCGCCAGGTTGGCCGGTGGCGTGTTCAGGCGCAGCTTGTCGCAGATCAGGCCATCGAGGCCCTGCTCATGCAGCATGCGCGGCACCTTGTAGATGGTGTCCACGTCCCACATGGAAATCACGCCCCACTCGGGCACGTTGGAGAAGAGCGAAATCTTGGCGCGCTCTTCCTCGGGAATGCGGCGGTCTGCGCGGCAGAGCAGGGCGTCGGCCTGGATGCCGATCTCTCGCAGCTTCTGTGCCGTGTGCTGCGTGGGCTTGGTCTTGAGCTCGCCGGCGGCGGCGATCCAGGGCACGTAAGACAGGTGCACGAAGGCGGTGTTATTGGGGCCGAGCTTGAGGCTCATCTGGCGCACGGCTTCCAGGAAGGGCAGGGACTCGATGTCGCCCACGGTGCCGCCGATCTCGACGATGGCCACATCCACGGCATCGGCCGTGCCCACACCGGCGCCGCGCTTGACGAACTCCTGGATTTCATTGGTGATGTGCGGGATCACCTGAACCGTTTTACCCAGATAGTCGCCGCGGCGCTCTTTCTCGAGCACGCTCTTGTAGATCTGGCCGGTTGTGAAGTTGTTCGTGCGGCGCATCCGCGTCTCGATGAAGCGCTCGTAGTGCCCCAGATCCAGGTCGGTTTCGGCGCCATCGTCGGTGACAAAGACCTCGCCGTGCTGAAAGGGGGACATGGTGCCCGGATCCACGTTGATGTAAGGATCGAGCTTGATCAGGGTGACTTTCAGGCCTCGCGATTCCAGGATCGCAGCGAGGGAGGCTGAGGCGATTCCCTTGCCCAGGGAAGACACCACACCGCCGGTGACGAAGACAAATTTGGTCATGTCGGGAAGGAACTCGAGGCAGTTCCCTGAGGTGGAAAGGAAGATTATAGGGGGCGCCCTTGGGCCTCCTGCCCAGCGCACAGGCGCAATCTTGTACATTGCGCGCATGAGCCATTCCATACAGGACGGCGCCTCCGGCGCGCCTTCCACCTCTGCCCTGACCGGCCGGCACCTGGTGCTCGGGCTGTCCGGCGGCATCGCCTGCTACAAGGCCGCCGAGCTGTGCCGCGCCCTCGTGAAGGCGGGCGCGAGCGTCCAGGTCGTCATGACCGAGGCCGCCGCGCAGTTCATCACGCCCGTGACCATGCAGGCGCTCAGCGGCCGCCCGGTCTACACCAGCCAGTGGGATGCCCGCGAGGGCAACAACATGGCCCACATCAATTTGTCGCGCGAGGCTGACGCCATTCTCGTGGCCCCCGCCAGCGCCGACTTCATGGCCAAGCTGCTGCACGGCGGCGCCGACGAACTGCTCTGCCTGATGTGCCTGGCCCGTCCGCTTGAACAGGTGCCCCTGATTCTGGCGCCGGCCATGAACCGTGAGATGTATGCCCACCCGGCCACCCAGCGCAATATGGCCCAGTTGCGCGCCGATGGCGCTACCGTGCTGGGCGTGGGCACGGGCGAGCAGGCCTGCGGCGAAACCGGCGACGGCCGCATGCTGGAGCCCGATGAACTGCTGGAGGAACTGCAGGCTTTCTTTACCCCCAAGATCTTGCGCGGCCAGCATGTGCTGCTGACGGCAGGACCGACGTACGAGGCCATCGACCCGGTGCGCGGCATCACCAACCTGTCCAGCGGCAAGATGGGATTTGCCATCGCCCAGGCGGCCTGGCGCGCCGGGGCCGAGGTCACGCTGGTGGCCGGTCCCGTGGCCTTGCCCACGCCGCGCGGCGTGCGCCGCGTGGACGTGAGGTCCGCCGAGCAGATGTGGCGCGCCGTCGAGCCGCTGGCGGCAGGGGCCAGCATTTTCATCGCCGCTGCCGCCGTGGCCGATTGGCGACCGGCCCAGGCGGCGCCTCAGAAGATCAAGAAGGACGCGGGGGGCAGCCCCGAGCTGCAGTTCGTGGAGAACACCGACATCCTGGCCAGCCTCGCGCAGTCTGAGCGCGCCCGCAGCGGCGCCTTGTTCTGCGTGGGCTTTGCCGCCGAAAGCCATGACCTCGAGGCCAACGCCCAGGCCAAGCGCCTGCGCAAGGGCGTGCCTTTGCTGGTGGGCAACATCGGGCCGGCCACCTTTGGCCAGGACGACAATGCCCTGCTGCTGGTCGACGAGCGGGGCTCTGAGGCCCTGCCGCGAGCCTCCAAGCAGTTGCTGGCCACCGAACTGGTGGCGCGCATCGCCCAGCGCCTCAAGCGCTGAACTATCAAATCAAAAGCCATGAAGATTGACGTCAAGATCCTGGACGAGCGGCTGCACACCGCCATGCCCACCTACGCCACCCCCGGCAGCGCCGGCCTGGATTTGCGGGCCTGCCTGAGCGAGCCGCTGACTTTGGCGCCCAACGCCTGGCAACTGGTGCCCACCGGCATGGCCATCCATTTGCAGGACCCGAATTTTGCGGCCCTGATCCTGCCCCGCTCGGGCCTGGGCCACAAGCACGGCATCGTGCTGGGCAACCTGGTGGGCCTGATCGACAGCGACTACCAGGGCCAGCTGATGGTCAGCGCCTGGAACCGCAGCAGCACGGCCTTCACCATCGAGCCCATGGAGCGCATTGCGCAGCTGGTGATCGTGCCCGTGGTGCAAGCCCAGTTCAACTTGGTTAGCGGCTTCGAGGCCTCCGAGCGAGGCGAGGGCGGTTACGGCTCCACGGGCAAACGCTGAACCCGCAAGTCGCCCACGAAAAAGCCGGCCCTAGGGCCGGCTTTTGGTTTGCGTTGTGCCTCAGTGCAGTGTCTGGCCGCTGCTGCCAGAGGAGGCATCGAGCTTGAAAAAGCCCGTGCCCAGGGTACCACTGCCCACTTCCTCCAACGTGGCCTCGCGCACCGAGCTCACACGCAGGTGCAGGCGAATGGCGATGCCCGCCAGCGGGTGGTTGCCATCGAGCACCACATGCTCGGGGTAGATGTCGGTGACGGTGTACATCAGCTCGGGCGGCGCCTCGCTGCTGGCGCCGGCCGGCAGACTCCGGCCATCGTAGATCATGCCTTCCTCAAGTTCGGCCGGGAACAAGGTGCGCGGCTCCAGGAACACGCGGTTTTCGTCGTAGTCACCAAAAGCCTCTTCCGGCTCCAGGTGCAGGTCCAGTTTGGCGCCGGCCTCGTGGTTCAGCAGGGCCTTTTCGATGCTGGCCAGCAGGTCTTGGCCACCCACCAGGAACTCGATGGGCTCATCCAGTTCATCGAGCACTTCACCCAGGGTGTCCTTCATGACCCAGGTCAGCCCGATCACGCATGGTTCGGTGATTTTCATTCCACAATTGTCCCATGGATACCCAACTCGCCCTGGCCCTGCTGGGGGGCCTTTCGCCCCGGCAATTCATGCGTCGCCATTGGCAGAAAAAGCCCCTCTTGGTGCGCCAGGCGATCCCGGGCTTTGTGCCTCTGCTCACACCGGTGCAGCTGTTTGCCCTGGCCGGGCGCGAGGAGGTGGAGTCGCGCCTGATCACGCAACAAGCCCACCGGCCGGCCCGAGCCCGGCGGGCAGAGGCCGGCTGGACCCTGCAATCGGGCCCTTTTGCCCGCCGCGCGCTGCCCCCGCTCAAGCAGCCTGGCTGGACCTTGTTGGTGCAAGGTGTGGACCTGCACCACGGTCCCGCGCATGAGCTCTTGCAGCAGTTCCGTTTCTTGCCCGATGCCCGTCTGGACGACCTGATGATCTCTCTGGCCAGCCCAGGCGGCGGCGTCGGGCCGCATTTCGACAGCTACGACGTGTTCCTGTTCCAGGCCAGCGGCAGCCGGCGCTGGAAGATCAGCGCCCAGACCGACCTGACGCTGCAGGCCGGTGTGCCGCTGAAGATCCTGCAGAACTTCCAACCTGAGCAAGAGTTCGTGCTGCACGCCGGGGACATGCTCTACCTGCCGCCGCGCTATGCGCACGACGGGGTGGCGGTCGAGCAGCCTGAGGGCCACTCAAAAGACCCGTGCATGACCTATTCCATCGGCTTCAAGGCCCCCAGCCGGTCGGAACTGGCCAGCGGCCTGCTGCAAGGTCTGGCTGAACTGGTGGCCGACGAGACCGAGGGCCTGCCGCCTAGCCTGTACCGCGACCCGGCGCAGCCCGCCACCGACACGCCAGCCCTGGTGCCCACCGCCCTCGAGGCCTTTGCCCGCCAGGCCTTGGCCCAGGCCCTGAAAGACCCTAGGCGCCTGGCCTGCGTGCTGGGGGAGCACCTGACCGAGCCCAAACCCACGGTCTGGTTCGAGGCCCAGGACGTGGGCGCGGACTGGCCGCCAGGGCAGGGGCTTCGGCTGCATGACTGCACCCGCATGCTCTATGACGCGGACCACGTGTTCATCAACGGCGAGAGTTACCAGGCCCGGGGAGCAGATGCCCGGCTGATGCGCCGCCTGGCCAATGAGCGACGCCTCACGGCCCGTGACATGGACCGCGCCAGCCCGGATGCCCGTGACCTGATGACCCAGTGGCTGGCCGATGGCTGGGTCACGGCGCAGCCGCCGACCTGAGACAGATATTTGCCTCGTATGGCGCTTTCTTTTGGGGCCTGAACAGCCATTCCAGGGGCCGATGCAAGCAGCACAAGTTAGGGCTTATACTCATTGGCTGGGTTGGGTGAGCTCGAGTCACCTAGCCTGGCGAGAAACTTGAATTGCTAATTCAGGTTTCTGGCGAAAGTGGAAAATATTTTTCTCATTCATCAAGGAATCAAAAAATGAACAAGTCTCTCGCTCTGGCCGCCATCGTTGCTGCCGTTGCCCTGTCTGCTTGCGGCAAGAAAGAAGAAGCTGCTGCTCCCGCACCCGCTCCTGCTCCCGCCGCTGCTGCTCCCGCCCCGGCCGCTCCTGCTGCTGACGCTGCTGCTCCCGCCGCTGGCGCCGCTCCTGCAGCTGCTGCCCCTGCCGCTCCTGCTGCCCCCGCTGCTCCCGCAGCCCCCGAGAAGAAGTAATCCTTCCTTCTCCTGAAAAAGCCGCCCTCGGGCGGCTTTTTTTTACGTCTGGGCTGAGGCTTTAGCTTGGCAAAGCCTGCCGTCCGGCCATGCGCGCCATCCAGTCGGCCGCGGTCCGCTCGGGATCTTCAGCCTGCACCAGGGCGCGCACCACGGCCACCGACCCTACGCCGCTGGCCAGCACCTCGGGCAGGCGTTCGACATCGATGCCGCCAATGGCCACCAGTGGGTAGCGCGCCATCAGCTGCGCATAGCGCTTGAGCCGGCCGGGCCCCTGGGGTGCAGTGGCCATGCGCTTGAGGGTGGTGGGGAATACGGCGCCCAGGGCCAGGTAACTGGGGCTGAATGCGTCGGCCCGCAGCATCTCGGCATAGCCGTGGGTGCTCAGGCCCAGGCGCACGCCGGATTCGAGCAGCGTGGCAAGCTCGGCAGCAGACAGGACCTCCAGGTCTTCCTGGCCCAGATGCACGCCATAGGCACCGGCGCGCAGGGCAGCCTGCCAGTGGTCGTTGATGAACAGCCGTGCTCCGGTGCCGCGAACGGCCTCCACGGCGGCCTGTACTTCGGTCTCCACGGCCAGGGCGTCTTCCGACTTGAAGCGCAACTGCAGCGTGGGCACGCCCGCCCGCGCCAGCCGGCCCACCCAGGCTGCATCGGGCAGCACCGCGTAGAGCCCCAGGTCCTTCGGGCACTCGGCGAAGGCCTGGGCTCGCGGCCAGGGCGCCAGGCCGAAGTCGCGCGGATCGCTGGGCCATTGGGCAGGGTCGAAGCAGCCCAGGCGCTCGGCTTGGTGTGCCCAGGCACGGGCTACGCAGTGCGCATCCGCGGCCACGAAGCCCAGCTGCAGGCAGGCCAGCTGCGCGGCCTGGAACACGGGCTGGCCTGTGCGGTCGGTTTGCGGCCTGCTGGCCGGCAGGGCCAGTTCGCCGTGCAGGCGCACGATGGCGGCGGCAGCCTGGTCAAGATCGGTGGGGATGGGCTGCATCGCGTTCAGCCCTGGTGCCAGAAGGGCGTGCCCAGCACGGGTGTGCTGGGCTGGGCGGCTTCTTGCTCGCGCATGGCGCCGCTCAGAAAAGCGCTACGCCCGGCCTGCACCGCCTGTGCAAAGGCGGCGGCCATGGCCACCGGGTCGGTGGCCAGCGCCACGGCGGTGTTGAGCAGCACGCCGTCATAGCCCCACTCCATGACCTGGCAGGCATGTGAGGGCAGACCCAGGCCGGCGTCCACGATCAGGGGCACGTCCAGGCGCTCGCGCAGGGTGCGCATGGCGTAGGCATTGATGGGGCCTTTGCCTGTACCGATGGGCGCGGCCCAGGGCATCACGGCCTGGCAACCCACGTCCACCAGGCGCCGGCACAGCACCAGGTCCTCGGTGCAGTAGGGCAGCACCTTGAAGCCGTCCTTGATGAGGAGCTCGGCCACGCCGACCAGCTGCAGCGTGTCGGGTTGCAGGGTGTAGTCATCGCCGATGAGTTCGAGCTTGATCCAGGGCGTGTCGAACACCTCGCGGGCCATCTGCGCGGTGGTGATCACCTCTTGGGGACTGTGGCAGCCGGCGGTGTTGGGCAGCACCGGGATACCGACTTCCTTGAGCAGGTCCCAGAATCCGTTGCTGGTCTCGGCCGAGACCGCGCCCTGGCGGCGCAGCGAGGCCGTGACCATGCCAGGCTGGGCGGTTTGCAGCGCTTGTTGCATCACCCGGGGGGAGGGGTAGCGGGAGGTGCCGAGCAGCAGTCGGCTGGCGAAGGCTTCGCCGTAAAGAACGAGGGTGTCGGAGTTCGTGCTCATGGTGTGTGCATCCGTTCAGCCACCGGTGATCGGCGAGATCACCTCCACCTGGTCGCCGGGCGCAAGCAGGGTGGCTGCGTAATGGGTCTTGGGAATGAACTGCAGGTTGACCGCGGCCGCGAAGGGCGGCTTGAAGCCCCCGGCGGCCAGGGCCTCGGCCAGGGTGGCGCTGTCGGGCAGTTCATGGTGACATTGGTTGATGAGAACTTGCATGCCCTGCTCAAGCGGCCACGGCCGCCCCCTGTTCGATGTGCAGGCCCAAGTGGCGGGCCAGGGGGCTGTCGCCGGCCTCGAGCAGTTCCAGCACCACATCCAGCAGGGCTGGGGCGATCAGGAAACCGTGGCGGTACAAACCATTGACCTGTAGGCGCCGCTCGCCCAGCCAACGCACGGCCGGCAGGTTGTCGGGCAGGGTGGGGCGCAACTGCGTGGAAATTTCCAAGAGGCGCGCCTCGGCAAAGCCGCTGTGCACCGAGTAGGCCGCGCTCAGCAGCTCTAGGGCCGAGCGCACGCTGGCGGGCGAGCGGTCCTCGGACTCGATCTCGGTGGCGCCGATCACGAAGACATGGTTTTCCTTGGGCGCGATGTACAGCGGGTAGCGCGGATGCACCAGCCGGGTGGGGCGCTCCAGGGTCACTTCGGGTGCGTGCAGGCGCACGACCTCGCCGCGCACACCGCGCACCTGCCGCCAGTCGGGCTGCGCGCCCAGGCCCCGGCAGTCGAGCAGCCAGTCGGGCTGTCCGGGCCGCCCCGGTTGCCAGGCTTCGGGGCTGCGCGCGCTGTGCCAGTGAAGCTCCACGCCGGCGCGCTCGAGTTCATGGCGCAGTGCCTCGAGCAGCTGGCGGTTGTCGAGCTGGCCTTCGCCCGGCAGGAACAGGCCCTGGTTGAAGCGCCCGGCCAGCGCGGGCTCCATGTGCGCCAGCCGGGCCGCATCGAGCGGCTGGGCGGCGGGCAGCTCGGGCATGAGCCTGGCCGTGCGCGCCAGGTGCTGGTGCAGGCGCTCGGCCTCGGGGGCGTCCTGACGGTGCCAGACGATGAGCGTGCCCTTATGCTGAAAAAAGACGGGCTGCGCCAGGCTGCCGATGAGCTGCGCCCAGCGGGGCAGGCTGTGCTGCCCCATGCGCACCACGTTCAGTTCGGTCACGGCCGATTCGGCCAGCGGCGCCAGCATGGCGGCCGCCGCCCGCGCAGCGGCCCCAGAGGCGTCGGCCGGTCCGGCCTCGTGCACCTCGACACGGTGCCCCTGCCGGGCCAAGGCCAGCGCCAGCAGCCGGCCCATGAGGCCAGCGCCAAGGATCAGCATGTGTTGGGGGGTGGCAGAAGCGATCACGGGTTCCATCGGGTGTTGTCGTGGGGACAAAACAGACGGCCGGTGGGCGGTGACGCCGGGCGCTTGCAGAAACTTCCCACGCCAGCATGATCTGGATCGGGTCGAGGGTCTGATCTCAGCCCGGCCGCGTGCCGGACACCCCTGTTTCATCCGGTTTGAATTACAGCACATCTCCACCGAGGCCCGGCTGCTGCGGGGCATGGCCAGGGCCCCCCGATAATTTGGCCATGAACTCGCACGACCTCCTTCCGCGCGCCACGCACCGCTATGCCCGTGTCCTGTCAATTGCCGGCTCCGACAGCGGTGGTGGTGCTGGCATCCAGGCCGACCTCAAGACCTTCAGCGCGCTCGGCTGCTATGGCATGACCGCGCTGACCGCACTCACCGCGCAGAACACCCGGGGTGTGAGCGGCATCCATGCGGTGCCGCCCGAGTTCCTCAAGGCCCAGCTACAGGCCGTGCTGGACGACATCGGTGTCGACGCCGTGAAGATCGGCATGCTGCATGCGCCCGAGATCGTGCGCGTGGTGGCCTGGGCCATCGACCATTACGGCTTGAAGAACGTGGTGCTGGACCCGGTGATGGTGGCCACCAGCGGTGACCGCTTGATCGAGGAGGCCAGCGTGCGCGTGCTGCGCGAGGAGCTGTTCCCGCGCGCCAGTGTGATCACGCCCAACCTCGACGAAGCGGCGCTGCTGCTGGGCCGACCCCTGGCCGACGTGGACAGCCTGGAGCCGGCCGCCACCGACCTGCTGGCGCAAGGCGCGCGGGCCGTGCTGCTCAAGGGCGGGCACCTGCCGGGCGAGGTGGTGATGGACGTGCTGGCCGAGCCGGGCGAGCCCTGGCTGCACCTGCGCTCCGAGCGCATTCACAGCCGCAATGTGCATGGCACGGGTTGCACCCTGTCCTCGGCCATTGCGGCCTTTCTGGCGCAGGGCTGGCCGCTGCGCGAGGCGGTGCAGCAGGCGCGCAGCTACATCCTGGGCGCCATCCGCGCGGGCGCCCCGGTGCAGACCGGCCACGGCCACGGGCCGCTGTGCCACGGCCACGCGCCGCAGGCCATGGTGCGGGTGCCGCTGGCCTGAGCCAAGAAAAAAGCCCGCCGGAGGCGGGCTTCGGTAAGGGGCAGGGCCGAAGCCCTTCACGCTTAGTCGAACACCGGCGACTCCACGCCCAGCACCTTGTGCAGCTTGGGGCTGGTGGTGGTGTACTGCAGGTGGATCTTGCCCTTGTCCGGGAAGATGATGGCCGCGGCGGCGAAGGCGGCCAGCGCGCACTCGTGAAAGCCCGAGAGGATGAGCTTTTTCTTGCCGGGGTAGGTGTTGATGTCGCCCACCGCAAAGATGCCGGGCACGCTGGTGGAAAACTTCTCGGTGTCCACCACCAGCTGCTTGCGCTCGATTTCCAGGCCCCAGTCGGCAATGGGGCCGAGTTTGGGTGAGAG
>JAIXPL010000036.1 GCA_027486255.1 Comamonadaceae bacterium | reverse complement strand
GTGAGTTCCACCGACGTCGCTGCCCGGGCGATGGCCCAGCGGCTGGGCCAGTCTCTGGGCCAACAATTCATCGTGGAAAACCGCGCCGGTGCCAGCAGCAACATCGCGGCCCGTGCCGTGGCCTCTGCGCCGGCCGATGGCTACACCCTGTTCGTCGGGACCATCGCCAACACCATCAATGCGACCCTGCAGGCCGGCAGCGCCGTCGACATGTCACGGGACATGCTGCCGGTGGCCATGATCGGAAGCGTGCCCAACATCCTGGTGGCGCATCCGTCCCTGGGCGTGGACAGCATCGATCAGCTGGTGGCCAAGGCCAAGGCAGAGCCCGGACGCATCACCTTTGCGTCCTCGGGCAATGGAACCTCGCCCCACCTGTCGGGTGAATTGCTGGCGCACATGGCGGGGGTGCGCATGATCCACGTGCCCTACAAGGGAAGTTCCCCGGCCGTGGTGGACCTCCTAGCCGGACAGGTCATGACCATGTTCAGCCCGGCCTCCACCGTCCTGCCCCATATCCGGGAAGGAAAGCTCAAGGCCCTTGCTTCCACCGGCTTAAGGCGAGCCTCCTCCATGCCCGACCTGCCGACCGTCGACGAGCTCGGTCTCAAGGGCTTCGAGACCTCGGTGTGGTTTGGCCTGAATGCACCCCGTGGCACACCGGCCCCCGTCATTGAAAAGCTTCGTGCCGCCATCCAGTCCGCTCAGGAGAGTGCCGAGCTGCAGGCGCAGTTCAGGATGCAAGGTATCGAGCTGGTGCGCGCAGGCCCGGCCGACTATGCCAACCTCATCAGGACTGAAACCGACAAATGGGCCCGGATCATCAAGGCGGCCAATGTGCAGCCCGAATGAGCCAGGGCTTGCCCGTATTCATTGAACCAAGAAAGGACTCCGGTCTATGGCGAAATTAACGCTCATGGAATGCCGCAAGTTCATTGATGCTGTTTTTGAGAAGGCCGGGCAGATGGGCGTACCCGTGGCCTGTGCCATCGTGGGACCCGAAGGACACATCATTGCCCTGGAGCGCATGGACGATGCGGGCTTCATCACCCCGGACACGGCCCGAGCCAAGGCATTCACCATGGCTGCGTTTCGCTCGATGAGCCCGCGCTTTTCCGACGGACTGGTCATCCAGCACTGGTTCAAGGAGCGCAACCCGCAGATGCTGGCCAATGCATCCGTTTTTACCAACGGCCAGATCGTGGCCTCTGGCGGATGCTCACCGATCTTCTCGGGCGACGAGATGGTGGGCGCCTATGGCATCAGCGGCGGCACCTCGGGTCAGGACGAGCAGATGAGCGATTACGCACGTCCGAAGGTGGGATGGTCGCACCGGCCGGCGACCGATAACCTGCCGCAGGAAGCCAAGGACCAGATCAACGCCATTTATCGGCAGGTCGGCTTGACGGATCGCTTCCTGTAGCCGCTCAGTTCGGGCCGCATTCCTTGGGCATGCGGTATTCCTCAATCCGGGCTGGGCGTGCGCATGAAGGCCTCTAAGGCCTCGATCCCCAGCGGCGGGCAGAACAGGTAGCCCTGGTAGCACTCGCAGCCGTGGCGCGCGAGGAAGTCGCGCTGCGCTTCGGTCTCCACCCCTTCGGCGATCACCGCCAAGCCCAGGCTTTGGGACAGGCTGATGATGGTGCGCGCAATCGCTGCATCATTCGGGTCGGTGAGCACGTCCTTGACGAAGGCGCGGTCGATCTTGAGCTGGTCCAGCGGCAAATGCTTGAGGTAGGACAGCGCCGAGTAGCCCATGCCGAAGTCGTCGATGGACAGGGTCACGCCCAGGTCCTTGAGCATGCCCATCTTGGCCATGGTCACCTCGATGTCGCTGGCCAGCAGGCTCTCCGTCAGTTCGAGCTTGAGCCGGTCCGCGCGGATGCCGGTGCGGCCGATGGTGGCCATCACCAGATCCACGAACTCGGGGTGGCGGAACTGCCGCGCGCTCACATTCACCGCCACCACCAGGTGCTCGGTGTCGGGCCGCCCAGCCCAGGCGGCGATCTGTGCGCAGGCCGTCTCCAGCACCCAGGTGCCCAGCGGCATGATCAAACCGCTTTCCTCGGCTTGCGGGATGAACTCAGCCGGGCCGATCAGGGCGCCCTCGCGCTGCCAGCGCACCAGGGCCTCCACACCCACCATGCGCCCGTTGCGCCCCACCTGGGGCTGGTAGTGCAGAACCAAGTGGTGCTCATGCAGGGCCTGCCGCAGCTCGGAGGTCAGCGCGGCATTGGCCGTGGCGGCCGCCTGCATGGCCGGATCGAAAAAGCACAGTCCATTGCGGCCTGCCGCCTTGGCCTGGTACATGGCCAGGTCCGCCTGCTTGAGCAGTTCGCCAATGCTCTCGTGGTCGTTGTGGAACGGGGTGATGCCGATGCTGCAGGTGCCGTGGAACTGGTGGCCCGCCAGCTCGTAGGGCTCGCTCAGGGTCTGCAGGATCTTCTGGCCCACCACGCGGGTCTTGGCCTCTGCCGCCCTTGCGTCTGCGCCCAGGTCTTCGAGCATCACCACGAACTCGTCACCGCCCAGGCGTGCCACGGTGTCGTGCCTGCGCACGCAGCTGGCCAGGCGCTGCGCCACCTGCTGCAGCAGCATGTCGCCACGCGCATGGCCCAGGGTGTCGTTGAGCACCTTGAAGTGGTCCAGGTCGATGAACATCAGCGCGCCGTGGTGCAGCCGCTCGCCCGGGATGCTGAGCGCTTTGTGCAGCCGCTCCACCAGCAGCCGCCGGTTGGGCAGCTGCGTGAGCGTGTCGTAGAAGGCCAGGTGCTCGATGGCGTCGTCCTGCGCCTTGCGCGCCGTGATGTCCCGTCCCACCGCCACCCAGTGCCGCACGCCGCGGGGCGACTCATCCACCGGCACCACCTCCAGCTCCATCCAGAACGACTCACCGCTCTTCTTGTGGTTGATCAGCTCGGCCCGCACCGGCTCCCAGCGCTTGAGCGCCTGCCGGATTCGCTCGAGCTCGCCCGGCTGCGTTTGCGGGCCCCCCAGCAAGCTGGGGTGGCGGCCCATCACCTCGTCCAGGGTGTAGCCGGTCAGCCGTGTGAAAGCGTCGTTGGCGAACACGATGCGCGGCCCCGCCTCCTGGGTGGTCTCGGCGATCACCACCACGTCATTCAGGCGCGAGATGCTGGTCTTGAGCAGCAGCAGTTCTTCTTGCTCGCGGCGCCGCTGGCTCACGTCGTGGAAGTACACCGCGACGCCGTCCGAGAAGGGGTAGAGCCGCAGCTCCAGCCACTTTTTGATGGGCAGGTAGAAGGCCTCGAACTCCAAGCTCAGGCCCTCGGCGAGCGAAGTCTTGACTTGCTGCCGCAGCCGGCCAGCGCCCTGATCGTCCAGCTCACGCCAAATGGGCCTGCCCAGCAGCTCCGCGCTGCTGCGCTGGAGCAGGCTGCAGGTCTGGGCGTTGACAAAGGTGAAGCACCCCTGCCGGTCCAGCGTGGCAAAGGCCTCGGTCATGCTGGCCAGCGTGCTGCTCAGCTGCACGGTCACGCGCTGCGACTCGCGCTCGAGTTGCTTGTGCGCCCGGATGTCCTGCACCACGCCCTGAATCAGCCGGCCTTGGCTGGACTCGCCGCACTGAACCAGCAGCCGCACATCCAGGCGCTGGCCGGTGGCGCTCAGGGCCAGGGCTTCAAATTGGGCATGCCGGCCTGGCACCAGGGTGTCTAGCAGCGCTTGCGCGGCGCTGCGCGATTCGGGTGCGAGGACGTCCAAGGGCTCGCGCCAGGACGGTGGTGCCTCAGCCGGCCAATGCAGCAGGCGGGGCAGTGCTGGCGACCATTGCAGCGCCTGCCCGGCCCGCCAGCTCCAGCAAGCGGCCTGGCCGGCCTGCTCCAGCAAGGCCACGAATGCCGCGGCCGGCAACTCCGTCTCCTGGCAAGCGGGCAGGCCCTGCCAAGTTGGATGGTCGTGCAGTGCAGGGGTTCGCAAGGATGGGGCGGGCATGGGGCAGGCAAGGCAAGCCCGATGGCGGCCCGAGGACGACACCAGCGCTGTCTTTGCAGCTTAGCCCGCGCGCATGGCAGCGCGGGCAAGGCGCGCCCTGGGCCTACACCGATGCGGGGCGTGGGCGGAAGCCGGGCAGCGGCCTGGTCTGACAAGGTGCACAGGTGCAGCCTTGCGCCCTGGCCTGGGCGGCCGCTTTTACAGTGCATCCTTGTGTTGTGACATTTCAATAACGATTTGCCTCACCTCGGAGGCATGTGCCATGCACGCCATCGATCCATTGATTCCTCAAGATGAGGTCTGCGCCACCGATCTGGACATCTTTGCCCTCAGGGACCGTTTGCACGCGCTGTTCTCGGGCTACGGTCAGGTGCGGCGCCTGGATCTGGTGCGGGCCGACGAGGGCCGGGCCCGGCGAGTCATGTGTTTCCTGCGGATGAGTCGCCCCGAGGACGAGCAGGCCGTGGCCCGGGCCCTGGGCATGGGCCGCTTTGGCGGCGACTTGGTCATGGTGGTGGCGCTGGACCACGAGCCCGCCCCACCCCGGCCCTGGCGTGGCGCCGGTGGTCCTGCCATCGAGCGCAGCGCTTTGCGCTCCCTCGGCCCCCTCGTTCCCCCGAAAGCCCCGTCCGCCTGACCCTGGGCCGCCAGCGCCCAGCCATGGCAGCGACAGGCCGCGCTGCGTGGCCAGGGCTCAGAACCTCGGCAGCTCGGGGTGCTTGAGCTGGCCGCCGCGCACCAGCATCTTGCCGGCCTCGGCGCAGCGCTGCAGTGTGGGAATGACCTTGCCCGGGTTGAGCAGGCCCTGCGGGTCGAAGGCGCGCTTGATGCCGAACATCTGCTCGTTTTCTTCAGCGGAGAACTGCACGCACATGCTGCCGAGCTTTTCCACGCCCACGCCGTGCTCGCCGGTGACGGTGCCGCCCATGGCCACGCTGGTCTCCAGGATGTCGGCACCAAACAGCTCGCAGCGGTGCAGCTGGTCGGGGTCGTTGGCATCGAAGAGGATGAGCGGGTGCAGGTTGCCATCGCCCGCGTGAAACACGTTCAGGCACTTCAGGCCGTACTTGCTTTCCATGCCGCTGATGGCCAGCAGGATGTCGGCCAGGCGCTTGCGCGGGATGGTGGAGTCCATGCACATGTAGTCGGGGCTGATGCGCCCGGAGGCCGGGAAGGCGTTCTTGCGGCCGCTCCAGAATTTCAGGCGCTGCGCCTCGTCGCGGCTCACTGCAATGGCGGTGGCGCCGCAGCGGCGCAGCACCTCGCTCATGCGGGCAATCTCTTCTTCCACCTCTTCAGGGGTGCCGTCGCTTTCGCACAGCAAGATGGCCTCAGCCTCCAGGTCGTAGCCGGCGTGCACGAAGTCTTCCACGGCGGCCGTCATGGGCTTGTCCATCATTTCAAGGCCCGCCGGGATGATGCCGGCGGCAATGACGGCGGCCACCGCGTCACCGGCTTGGCGCACGTCGTTGAAGCTGGCCATGATGCAGCGCGCCAGCTGTGGCTTGGGCACGAGCTTGACGGTGACTTCGGTGGTCACGGCCAGCATGCCTTCGCTGCCGATGACCAGGCTGAGCACGTCGTAGCCCGGGGCATCGAGCGCGTCGCTGCCGAACTCGATGGGCTCGCCGGCGATGGTGAAGCCGCGCACCTTGAGCACGTTGTGCACGGTCAGGCCGTACTTGAGGCAGTGCACGCCACCCGAGTTTTCGGCCACGTTGCCGCCGATGGTGCAGGCGATCTGGCTGGAGGGATCGGGCGCGTAATACAGGCCGTGAGGCGCCGCCGCCTCCGAGATGGCCAGGTTGCGCACGCCGCCTTGCACCACCGCCGTGCGGCTGGCGGGGTCGATGCGCAGAATCTTGTTGAACTTGGCCATCGACAGGGTCACGCCCAGCCGGTGCGGCATGGCCCCGCCGGAGAGGCCCGTGCCCGCGCCGCGCGCGACCACCGGCACGGCCAAGCGGTGGCAGGTGGCCAGCACGGCCTGCACCTGCTCATAGCTTTCAGGCAGCGCCACCACCAGCGGTCGTTCGCGGTAGGCGGTCAGGCCATCGCATTCGTAAGGGGTGGTGTCTTCGTTGTTCCACAGCAGCGCATGCGCCGGCAGCACGCGCTGAAGCGCTGCCACCACCTCGGCTTGGCGTTGCACGCGTTCGAGCTGGGGCTGCTCAATGGAAGTCAGGGGGGCGTTCATGGGGTCACTCCTGCCGGTCAGGGGGATCAGCTGTCTGACTTTAATGCACAGGGCCTGCGCCTGGTTTGAAGTTTTTGAGCGGAGCCCGTGAAAGCCCGCATCGGCCGGCTCAGTACACCGACTGCTTGAGCCAGTCCGAAAAGGCCACGCATTCCCAGCGGTCCATCATGCCGGTGCGCCAGCACAGGTAGTGGGCGTGCGGGCTGGGCACGGTCTGGGGAAACAGGCGGATCAGCGAGCCGTCGTCCAGCCAGGGCGCGCCCAGCTTGAGCCGCACCAGGGCAATGCCTATGCCGGCGGCGGCGGCGTCGCACATCAGGCCCACGTCGTTGAACTGCGAGCCCTCCAGGGGCTCGGGCCAGTCCAGGTGCTGGCCGGCAAACCAGGTGCGCCAGGGCTCCAGGGGTGAGCGCAGCAGGGCCTCGCCCTTGAGGTCCTCGCTGGAATTAAACGGGCCGTGTTCGCGCACGAAGGCCGGCGATGCCAGGGGCGTGACCTCGTCCTTGACCAGGCACATATGCTCCACATCGGCGTAGCGGCCGGCGCCAAAGCGGATCATCAGGTCGGCGTCCTCGGCCACCACGTCCAGCAGCGGGATGGAGACCTGCAGCGTGAGGTCTATCTCAGGGTAGGCGTCGGTGAACTGCTTCAAGCGCGGGATCAGGATGGCGCGGGCAAAGGTGGGCGTGACGGCCACGCGCAGCTTGCGTTTGCCATGGGTCCCCGGCTGCCCGGCGCTGCCCGGAAACTTCTGCAGCGTGGCCAGACCTTCGCGCACGTGGGCCAGGTACTCGCTGCCCTCGGTGGTGAGGGAAAAATCGGCCCGGCCGAACAGCTTGGTGCCCAGGATCTGCTCGAGTTGCTTGACGCGGTGGCTCACCGCGCTGGGCGTGACGAAGAGTTCTTCAGCCGCCAGTGTGACGCTGCGCAGCCGCGCCAGGGCCTCGAAGGTCAGCAGGCACTGGATGGGCGGGATGCGCTTGCTGGTCGGGCCCGGGTCGCGTCGGATGGCGGTGCTCATGGGTGGGCCGGCGCGCGCAGGCTCACTTGAAGATGACGGTCTTGTGGCCGTTGAGCAGCACGCGGTGCTCGCTGTGCCACTTGACGGCGCGGGCCAGCACCAGGCTCTCGGTGTCGCGGCCCAGGGCCGTGAGGTCTTCCACGGTGCGGCTGTGTTCCACGCGCGCCACGTCCTGCTCGATGATGGGGCCCTCGTCCAGGTCGGAGGTCACGTAGTGGGCGGTCGCGCCGATCAGCTTGACCCCGCGCGCATGCGCCTGGTGGTAGGGCCGCGCGCCCTTGAAGCTGGGCAGAAAGCTGTGGTGGATGTTGATGGCGCGGCCGGCGAGCTTGCGGCACAGGTCGTCGCTCAGGATTTGCATGTAACGCGCCAGCAGCACCAGTTCGGCCCCTTCGGCCTGGATGATTTCATATTGGCGCTTTTCCGCCTCGGCCTTGGTGGCCGCCGTCACCGGGATGTGGTGAAAGGGCACGTTGTAGCTGGCCGCCAGCTGGTAGAACTCGCGGTGGTTGGAGATGATGGCCCGCACGTCCAGCTTGAGCAGGCCCGACTTCCAGCGGAACAGCAGGTCATTGAGGCAATGCCCCTCCTTGCTGACCATGAGCACCGTCTTCATGGGCTGGCTGGCCTGGTGCAGGCTCCAGTTCATGTCGAAGCCCTGACCCAGGCGTGCCAGGTCGTCCCGCAGCTGCTGCTCGGGCAGCTCGCAGGCAAAGCTCACCCGCATGAAGAACAGGCCCGTAGCGTCCTCGTCCTTGTCGTCGGCGTACTGGGCGGCGTCCAGGATGTTGCCGCCGCGCTCGAACAGAAAGCCCGAGACGGCATGAACGATGCCCGGGCGGTCGGGGCAGGAAAGCTGGAGGATGTACGTGGAGCTCATGGGTGTCGGATTGTCGCAGCATGCGCGGCCTGCTGGTGGCCCCTGGGTTTGCACGGCGGCAGCGCGGTGCCAGAATCATCCATCCCCATTCCTCGATAGGACAGACAACGCCATGGCCCGCCCGGACTTTTCTATGGAGCACCTGTGGCTCCCCTTCACGCCCAACCGCAGCTTTGCCCAGGCGCCGCGCGTCTTCGTGGCCGCCGAGGGCATGCATTTCACTGCCCACGATGGCCGGCAGGTGCTCGACGGCATCTCCAGCCTCTGGTGCGTGGGCGCCGGCCACAAGCGCCGCCCCATCAACGAGGCCATCAAGCGGCAGCTGGACACCCTGGACTACGCCACCGCCTTCCAGGCCGGCAATGACCAGGCTTTCCTGGCGGCCGAGAAGATCGCGGCCCTGGCCCCAGGCGACCTGAACAAGGTGCTGTTCTGCAACTCCGGTTCGGAGGCGGCCGACACCTCGCTCAAGCTGGCGCTGGCCTACCACCGCGCCCGGGGCGAGGGCCACCGCACCGTGTTCATCGGCCGGGAGCGGGCCTACCACGGCGTGGGTTTTGGCGGCATGAGCGTGGGCGGCATTCCGGCCAACCGCAAGGCCTTCGGCACGGCCTTGCTGCCCCGCGTCGATCACATGCGTTTTATCCACGACCCGGTGCACCATGCCTACATCCACGGGCAGGAGCCGGTGTGGCAAGAGGACCCGCTGCTGGAGCTTGAGCAGCGCATCTTGCCGCTGCACGACCCCAGCAATGTGGCGGCCATCATCGTCGAGCCGGTGGCTGGCAGCGCCGGCTGGTACATCCCGCCCCAGGGCTACTTGAAGCGCTTGCGCCAGATTTGCGACAAGCACGGCATCTTGCTGATCTTCGATGAGGTGATCACTGGTTTTGGCCGAATGGGCACCGCCTTTGCGGCCGACTTTTATGGCGTGGTGCCCGACATGCTGAATTTCGCCAAGTGCGTCACCAACGGCGTGATTCCGCTGGGCGGCGTGCTCTGCTCTGACCGCCTTTACGAGAGCCTGATGAACGCGCACGCTGCCAGCCCGGCGCATGCCATCGAGTTCTTCCACGGCTACACCTACTCCGGGCATCCGGTGGCCTGTGCGGCGGCCCTGGCCACCCTGAACCTGTTCGAAGAAGAGCAGCTTTTTGCACGTGCCGGCCGAATGGGCACGGTGCTGGGCGATGCCATGCACGCGGCCCTGCAGGGCCTGCCCACGGTGGTGGGCATCCGCACCCTGGGGCTGGCCGGCGCGGTGGAACTGGCACCCGCAGCCTCACCGGGCCAGCGGGCCTACCAGGTGTTCATGACCTGCTTCCAGAACGGCGTGCTGGTGCGGCCTGCCGGCGAGAACCTGGTGCTGTGCCCGCCTTACATCGTGGAGGCCGCGCAGATCGAGCAGATGGTGGGCGTGCTGGCCGCGGCCATCCGCCAGCACGCCTGAGGCGCTTGTTCAGGGCTGGGTGCGCGGCTTGAATTGTTCGCGCAGGCTGGCGCAGTGGTCCACGGGCGGCGCCGGCGGCGTGGGAAGGCGTGCATCGAAGTCCTCACCGGGCAGGCTGGCGCCCCCCGCCTGCAGACGCAGCGAGCTGCTGCGCACGCCGGGCGGCAGGTGCCGGGGCACGCCCAGGCTCTTGTCGGCGTGCACGCTGCCGCTGAGCAGCAGCACCATTTGCCCGCTCCGGGCCAGTGGCAGGGCAGACTCGAGCACCTGGGCCATGCTCAGATCACGCGCGATCTGCACCCGGGTCATGGGGGCGATCTGGCGCTCAGGCAGCAGCTGGCAATGGCCTTCGCGGATCAGCGCCTGCTGGCGCCGCAGCACCTCCGGTGGCAGGCGCTGGTCCAGCTCGGTCTGGGCCATGCTGCCGCGCAGGCGGTCTAGAGGCAAGTTGCCGCCCTGCACGGGCACGCCAGCGCGCACGGCAGCCATCACGGCGGGCCCGTAAGCCGGCCAGGGCCAGGCACGCTCGTCCCAGCGCAGCGCTTCGCGCACGGCGGCCTCGGTGGCCGCCACGGGCAGGCCTGCCGTGCTGCCGCCGGCCGGGGCCATCTCCAGCACCAGGGCCGCCAGTTGGCCGCGGGCGGCCAGTTCGGTCACGAAGCGACGGTGCAGCTGCTGGTGTTCGGGCGCGTCATGTTGTTCGCCCAGCAGCAGCACCTGGGTGCTCGGCAAGCGGGAGAGGGTCAGCGCCACTTCGTCGGTGGGCGGCGCCGCGGGCGGGCCCGCGCAGCCGGCCAGCAGCATCAGGATGGCGCCGCAGCGGCGAAACAGGTCAGGCAGGTGCATCGCCCGATGCTAGCCGGGCCGGGCGCTCAGTGCAGCGCCAGGGGGCGCGCCGGGCCCGGCCGCCGGCCCTACAAGGGCTGCACCGAGGCCAGCTGCTGGTCCACCACGTCGCCATTGGCCTGGCTCAGGCGGATGCGCACCGGCAGGTAGCCCAGGGCCGGGGCGAACCAGACCTCGACGGTCTGGTCGAACTCCCGCCGAGGCGCGCGTTTGAGGGCGATGGTGGCCTGCTCGCCGGCGGGCAGGGCCAGGGTGGGTGTGCCCACCACCGTGAAGGTCCAGGTGTCGGCTTCGCGTGTGCCGGCGGTCAGGATCTGCACCTGCGTGCCGGTCACAAAGCGGGCCGGCTCGGCCGCGAGCATGCCGGCGAGCTGAAAGAAAACGCTCAAGCGGTCCTGCGCGCCCGCTCGCCAGGGCACCTCCGGGGCGTTGCTGCTAAAGAGGATGCGGCCCTGTTCCGGCTGGAAATGCGTGGCCTGCTCGGTGCGGGCCTTGTCTGAAAAGCGCCGCGGCGACACGCCCAGGGGCCCGAGTTCGCCGGCGCTGGTCATGATGCGCGGGTTCAGCAGCAAGAAGGCGCTGATGACCATGCGCGCCTGGTAGCGCTGTCCGTCCTGCAGCCAGGTCATCAGGCCGTCGGCCGAGTATTGAAAGCCCCGTGCCTGGCCGCTGAGGGCGTACTGCAGCCGCACCGAGCCCGGCAGCTTCAGGCTGGCGCTCTGCTGGGGTGGGGGCGGCTCGGGTGCAGCTTGCGCGAGGGCTGGCACAGGGTCTGGCACAGGGTCTGGAGCAGGGGTTGGCACAGCTGCAGAGTCTGGCGCGGGGTTTGGCACTATGGGCTGTTCCGGCAGCGGTGCAGCCTGGGCAGCTTCGGGTGTTGGCATGGACGCCACGGCGGGCTCTGGCCTTGTGACGGACGCCTGGGCGGGCTCGGGTGCGGGAGCGGGAGAGGGCGCTGAAGTGGGTGAAGGGGGGGCAGCCTCTGGCGGCGCCGCGCTGGGGGCCAGCTCCGGCCCGGCAGGCAGGCGCAGGGTGGGGCGGCTTGCCAGTGGCCGGGGCGTTGCAGGCGCTGGCGCCGGCGCTTCGATCTGCCGCGTGCTGAACTGCAAGGTGGCCGGCCCAGGGGCAGCAGCGTCCAGCCCCAGCTGCAGCGGGGCGCTGGCCAGCAGCCACAGGTGCACCACCGCCACGGCGGTGCCCAGGCCCAAGGCAAGCCGGGGCGACAGGGGGGGCGGCGGGCCCGACGGTTTAAGCTTGCGTTTGTCGATCACGGCCGTTTTGGCTGAAGGATCTCTGGACGCCGGGCCCGGGGCTTGGCCCGACCCTGCGGAACACACACATGAAACTTGCCACTTACAAGGATGGATCGCGCGACGGCCAGCTGGTCGTCGTCTCGCGCGATCTCTTGACAGCCCATTATGCGACTGGCATCGCGCACACCCTGCAGCAGGTGCTGGACGACTGGAATTTCCTGGCGCCGCAGCTGCAGGACCTCTCGCACACCTTGAACCAGGGCAAGGCGCGCCATGCTTTTCCCTTTGAGCCTCAGCGCTGCATGGCGCCGCTGCCGCGGGCCTACCAGTGGGCCGATGGATCGGCCTACCTCAACCACGTGGACCTGGTGCGCCGCGCCCAGGGCGCCGAACTGCTCCAGAGCATGGTGAACGACCCGCTGATGTACCAGGGCGTCAGCGACGCCATGCTGGGCCCCTGCGACGACGTGACCGTGCCCAGCGAGGACTTTGGCATCGACTTCGAGGCCGAAGTGGCGGTGGTCACGGCCGATGTGCCTATGGGCGCCAGCGCTGACGAGGCCCTCGAAGGCATCCGCCTGGTGATGCTGGCCAACGACGTGTCGCTGCGCCAGCTGATGCCCGAGGAGCTGGCCAAGGGCTTTGGTTTTTTCCAGTGCAAGCCGGCCACGGCCTTCAGCCCCGTGGCGGTGAGCCTGGACGAGCTGGGCAGCGCCTGGCAAGGCGGGCGCCTGCACTTGACCCTGCAAAGCAGCTGGAACGGCCGCAAGGTGGGCATGTGCGAGGCGGGCCCCGAGATGAACTTCCACTTCGGTCAGCTCATTGCCCACATGTGCAAGACGCGCCAGGTGCGCGCCGGCAGCATCGTCGGTTCGGGCACGGTGAGCAACCAGGCGGTCGACAAGGATGGCCGCCCGCACTGGCCCAAAGGCTATAGCTGCATTGCCGAAAAGCGCGCCATGGAAACCATCCTCGACGGTCAGCCGTCCACCGGTTTCATGAAGTTCGGCGACACCATCCGCATCGAGATGAAGGATGCGCTGGGCGAGTCGGTGTTCGGCGCCATTGACCAGAAGATCACGCCCCTGGCCTGAGCCAGTGGCGGGCTAGCTCGGCCAGCTGCGCGCCATGGCGTGCAGGCCGCGAATCAGCATCTCCACCGAGATGCTGACCAAGACCAGGCCCATCAGCCGCTCAAAGGCGTTGACCACGCGCAGGCCGACCAGGCGCTGCAGGCGCTCGGCCGACAGCAGCACCAGTGCGCACACCAGCATGGTGATGCTGAGCGCGCCTATCCATTCCATGCGCCGCTCGGGTGCCTGGCTCACCAGCAACAGCACCGTGGCCATGGCCGAGGGCCCGGCCAGCGCCGGAATGGCCAGCGGCACGATGAGCGGCTCGTTCATGGGCACGGGCGAGCTGGTTTCGGGCGGCGGAAAGATCATGCGCAGCGCGATCAGGAAGAGCACCAGCGCGCCGCCGATCTGCAGCGACACGTCCGACAGGCCCAGGGCCGCCAGAAAACCCTGCCCCGCGAACATGAAGGCCAGCAACACGGCAAAGGCGATCAGCACCTCGCGCACGATGACGCGGGCACGCCTCGCATCCGGCACGGCCTTCAGTGCGTTGACAAAGAGCGGGATGTTGCCCAGCGGGTCGGTGATCAGGAGCAGCAAGATGGTCGCCGAGGCGAAGCTGTGCTCCATGGCCACCTCAATGCTGGTAGATGGTGTCCAACGAGGCGAAGCCCTTGACCTCGATCGGGTTGCCGAAGGGGTCGAGGAAGAACATGGTCCACTGCTCGCCCGGCTGGCCTGCAAAGCGCAGCTGGGGCTTCATGACAAAGTCGGTGCCGGCCTCGGTGAGCCGCTTCGCCAGGGCCTGCCAGTCCGGCAGGGCCAGCACCAGCCCGAAATGCGGCATGGGCACCATGTGCTCGCCCACGCGTCCGGTCAGCTCGGTCTTGAAGGGCGGGCCCAGGTGCAGCGAGATCTGGTGGCTGAAGAAATCGAAATCCACCCAGGTGTCGGTGGAGCGGCCCTCGGGGCAGCCCAGCACGCTGCCGTAGAAGCGGCGCGCCTCGTCCAGATCGGTGACATTGAAGGAGAAGTGGAACAGGCTTTTCATGGCGACCAAGCTTAGCAAAGGCCGCCTCTGTCGGGCTGGGCCCGCAAAAAACCATGGATCCGGCATCCCTCATTGCACAATGGAATGCACCTGCCGCCCGCACCAAGCTCACGCGTGTGCTGCGGCCTTAGTTTGAACGACACAGGGGCTTACTCATGAGCGACCACAACCACACGGCGGCATTCGGCGACTTCGGCAAATGGGTGCCAGGCTTTGACTTCCTCAAGGGCCTGAGCCAGCCAGGCGGTGCCCCTGGCGCGATGCCGCAGATGCCCTCGCTGGGCGGCTGGGTGGCGCCCACGCTCAATGTCGAGGAGCTCGACAAGCGCATCCAGGAACTCAAGACCGTGCTGTTCTGGCTGGAGCAAAACGGCACGGCCTTGAAAGCCACCATCCAGGCCATGGAGGTGCAGAAGATGACCCTGGCCACTCTGCAGGGCATGAATGTGAGCATGCAGCAGATGACCCAGGCCTTCTCCATCCCGACCCCGACCGAGCCGGCGTCCCCCGCTCAGCCTGCCGCTCAGCCTGCGGCCAAGGCCGCTGGCAAGGCCCCCCGGGCCAAGAAGCCTGCAGCGTCCGCCGCTGCTCCCACATCCACCGCCGCAGCGGCCGGGGTGGTTGATCCCATGCAGTGGTGGGGTGCGCTGACCCAGCAGTTTCAGACCATTGCCGATGCCGCCATGAAGGACGCCCAGGCGCGCGGTGCCGATCTGCCCGGCATGAAGTCGGCCGGCGAGCTGGCCGAGCAGGCCGGCAAAACCCTGGCGCAGTCCACCGACCAGGCCAAAGAAATGATGAGCCAGGCCTGGAGCGGCGCGGTCAAGAAGGCGGGCCAGACGGCCTCCAAGGCGCCTGCACCTAAGGCCGCCCGCAAGCCGGCGGCCCCACGCAAAGCAGCCCGTCCGGCCGCCAAGCGGGCACGATGAAGCTCTTTCCCTACGGCCACGCCACGCACCCGCAATGGCCCATGGCCGCGGCGCTGGTGCTGGCTCAGTTGCGGGCGCACATGGCCCTGCCCGGCTATGCCGCTGCGCCCACCCTGGGGCTGGTTTACATCACGGACCACTACGCCCCGCATGCCCAGGAGATCCTCGACCACCTGGGCGCCGAGCTGCCGGAGGTCACCGACTGGAGCGGCACCGTGGGCGTGGGCATTGCCTCGAACAACGTGGAGTACTTTGACGAGCCGGCGCTGGCCGTGATGCTGTGCGACCTGCCGCATGCGCACTACCGCGTGTTCTCCGGCGTGGCGCCGCTGGGCGCGCAGGGCGGCTTTCGTGCGCACACCGCCCTGGTACATGCCGACCCGAACACGCCCGAGCTGCCTGAGCTGGTGGAGGAGATGGCCGGCTGCACCGGCAGCGCCTACCTGTTCGGTGGGCTGGCCGCCAGCCGACAGGGCGTGGTGCAGTTTGCCCAGGGCAGCCAGGGGCACCTGCGCGGCCAGGGCGCGGCCAGCAGCGTGCTGTCTGGAGGCTTGAGCGGCGTAGCCTTCAGTGCCGACGTGGCCCTGCTCTCGCGCGTGACCCAGGGCTGCCGCCCGGTCTCCAGCGAATACGAGGTGAGCGCCTGCGAGGGCAACCTGGTCACCAGCCTGGACGGACAGCCCGCGCTGGAGCGCCTGCTCAAGGACTTGAAGGTCTCGCTGGAGGAGCCCGAGCAGGCCCTGGCCCAGGTCAGGCGCACCCTGGTGGGCCTGCGCTCGCCACGCGAGGAGCATGAGGTGGCCCAGGTGCGCCGTCCCGGCCAGTTCGGTGACGACACCTGGGTGCGCCACATCATCGGGCTGGATCCGGTCCGCCAGGGCATCGCCATTGCACAGGAGCTCCAGAACAGCATGCGCCTGAGTTTTTGCGAGCGCCATGTGGCGGCGGCGCGCAACGATCTGGTGCGTGTGTGCGCCGAGATCCGGGAGGAGCTGGAGTCGGCCGAGCTGCCGCTAGAAATCGCCCAGGCCCTGAACGCCGACGAAGCACTGGCTGCGCCTCACCCGGCGCGGCGCATCGCCGGGGCGCTGTACGTGAGCTGCTCGGGCCGCGGTGGGCCGCACTTCGGTGGGCCCAGTGCCGAGCTGCAGATCGTGCGTCGCGCGCTCGGCGATGTGCCGCTGGTGGGGTTTTTTGCAGCCGGCGAAATCGCCAGCCGCCATGTCTACGGTTACACAGGCGTGCTGACCGTCTTCACCACCGATTAAGGCCTCAGACGCCGCGCGCGCGGTCTTGCTTGAACTGGGCGCGGAACTCACTGAAGCGGCCTTCGTCGAGCGCCTCGCGGATCTCGCGCATCAGGTTCAGGTAGTAGTGCAGGTTGTGGATGCTGGTGAGCATGGGCCCGAGCATCTCGCCGCAGCGGTCGAGGTGGTGCAGGTAGGCGCGTGAGAAGCCGCCCTCGGTGCTGCCGTCAACCCGGGTGCGGCCCTGGCAGGCGTAGCAGCTGCAGGTGGGATCCATCGGGCCGGGGTCGGTCTTGTGGCGCGCGTTGCGGATCTTCAGATCGCCAAAGCGCGTGAACACATGGCCGTTGCGCGCATTGCGCGTGGGCATGACGCAGTCGAACATGTCCACGCCGGCGGCCACGCCGTCCACCAGGTCCTCGGGCGTGCCCACGCCCATGAGATAGCGCGGCTTGTTCGCCGGCAGGCGGTGCGGTGTGTGCGCCATGATGCGCAGCATCTCGTCCTTGGGCTCGCCCACGCTCACGCCGCCGATGGCGTAGCCGGGCAGGTCGAGCGCCACCAGGGCGTCAAGCGACTCCTGGCGCAGGTTCTCAAACATGCCGCCCTGCACGATGCCAAAGAGCGCGTTCGGGTTCTCCAGGCGCTGGAACTCGGTGATGCAGCGCTGGGCCCAGCGCAGACTCAGCTCCATGGAGCTGCGCGCCTCGGCCTCGGTGGTGATGTGGCCCTTTGTGTCGTAGGGCGTGCACTCGTCGAACTGCATGACGATGTCGGAGTTCAGCACCGTCTGGATCTGCATGGACACCTCGGGCGTGAGGAAGAGCTTGTCGCCATTGACGGGCGAGGCAAAGCGCACGCCTTCCTCGCTGATCTTGCGCATGGCACCCAGGCTCCACACCTGAAAGCCGCCCGAGTCGGTGAGGATGGGTTTGTGCCACTGCTCAAAGCCATGCAGTCCACCGAAGGACTTCATGACGTCCAGCCCGGGGCGCATCCACAGATGAAAGGTGTTGCCCAGGATGATCTGTGCGCCCATGTCGTGCAGCGACTGCGGCATCACCCCCTTGACCGTGCCGTAGGTGCCCACGGGCATGAAGATGGGCGTCTGCACCACGCCGTGGTTCAGGGTGAGCGTGCCGCGGCGCGCGTGCGAGCCGGGGTCTTGGCGAAGCAGGTCGAATGTGAGCATGGCGGGGCGCGATTGTAGGCAGCCCCCTGCTGCGCTCAGACGCTGCGCTGCAGCGCCTGGCGTTTCCAGACCTGCCAGGGCCGGTCCAGGTGCTCGTCGTTCATGTGGGACGTGGCCTGGGCTTCTTCGGGCGTGAGGAAGTTGATCTCGCCCATGCGCATGGCCTCGCTTTGCAGGCGCGCGTTGCTCTCGGTGTAAATCGCGCGGAACACCACCTGCTGGATGGAGCGGCCCACCACCACATTGCCATGGCCGCGCATCAGGGCCACGCTGGCCTGGCCCAGACTCTCTACCAGGGCCTGGCCCAGGGCCTGGTTGCGGATCAGCAGGTCACTCGATTCGCCTGCCGCATGCCGGATTTCAAACACCGGCACCACAGCGCCCAGGAAACCACTCATGTGGCAGATGGGCCTCAGCCGCGCGCCGGTCACGCCAAAGGGAATCACCGCCGGCGAGTGGCTGTGGATCACGGCGTGCACGTCCGGGCGGGCGCGGTAGATCTCGCTGTGGATGAAGCGCTCCACGTAGGTGCGGCGGCCCTGCGCGTCATGCACCTGGCCGTCGAGGTCGCACTGCAGAATGTCTTCGGCCGTCACCAGGCCGGGCGCCATGCTGCGGGCAATCAGGAAGCGCCCCGGGTCCTGGTCGTGACGCACGCTGATGTGGCCAAAGCCGTCGAGCACGCCTTCGTTGACCAGGATGTGGTTCGCGATGACCAGGTCATCGATGAGGGCGGGGCTGGCAGGGGCGGTCATGGTGGTGTCTCCGAGCGGGGTCTGGTTCACCCGCATCATGTGAAGCCTAAGTGTCCTTATCATCTTAACTTCCGTGAACCCAGGAGACACCATGGCATTCCTTCCCCGACTCCTTGCCGGCCTGATGCTGGCCGCCGCCCTGCTGCCCCTGGCGCAGGCTCAGCAGCAGACTTTTCCCCAGCGCCCCATTCAAGTGGTGGTGCCGGTGGCCGCCGGGGGCGGCACCGACGTGCTGGCCCGCAACGTGGGGCAGAAGGTCTCCGAGATCCTGGGCCAGCCCCTGGTGGTGGAGAACAAGCTGGGCGCCGGCGGCAACATTGGCGTGGAGATGGTGGTCAAGGCCAAGCCCGACGGCTACACGCTCCTGTTCTCGCCCAGCACGATTGCCACCAACGTAGCGGTGTACCGCAAGCTGCCCTATGACCTGCTCAAGGACCTGCAGGCCATCACCCTGATCGGCCAGACCGACGTGGTGCTGGTGGTGCACCCCTCGGTCAAGGCCACCAATCTCAAGGAGTTCGTGGAGTTGGCGCGCAGCCGCTCGGGCAAGATGAACTTCGGCTCGGCGGGTCTGGGCAGCTCCCAGCACCTGACGGCCGAGTACTTCAACCAGCTGGCCGGTACCAGCTCCAACCACATTCCCTACAAGGGCCAGTCTCAGGCCATGAACGACCTGGTGGGCGGCCAGCTGGACTACATGTTCAGCCCGTTGCAGAACGCGTTGCCCTTCATCCGCCAGGGCCAGATCCGCGCCATCGCGCTGGCAGCCAAGCAGCGCCACCGCGACCAGCCCCAGCTGCCCACGCTGAGCGAGTCGGGCTACCCGGGCGCGGAGGTGTCGAACTGGTTCGCGGTGTACGCGCCGGCCGGCACGCCACCGGCCGTCGTCAAGAGGCTGCACGACGCCTACGCCAAGGCCCTGGCCCAGCCGGAGACCAAGGCCAAGCTCGAGGGCATGGGCTTTGACATCCTGCAGACCACGCCCGAGCAGGCCACCGACTTCATGCGTGCCGAGCTGGTGCGCTGGACGCGCGTGGCCGCACAAGCCGGCATCAAGGCTGAGTGAGGCTGCTCAGGCGCTGCGCTGCAGCAGCATGGCGTCGCCGTAGCTGAAAAAGCGGTAACGCTCGGTGATGGCGTGCTGGTACAGCGCCATCACGTGTGCATGGCCGGCGAAGGCGCTGATGAGCATCATCAGCGTGCTCTTGGGCAGGTGAAAGTTGGTGAGCAGCAGGTCCACCACCTGGAACGCAAAGCCGGGGGTGATGAAGATGCTGGTGTCGCCCGTCGCCAACCCTGAACGGGCCCACGATTCGAGCGTGCGCACGGTGGTGGTGCCCACGGCCAGCACCCGCCCGCCACGCGCCCGGCAGTCGGCGATGGCCTGCTGCGTGGCAGCGGGCACGTCGTACCACTCGCTGTGCATCAGGTGATCGTGGATGTTTTCCACCTTCACCGGTTGGAAGGTGCCTGCGCCCACGTGCAGCGTGACGTTGGCCCGCGCCACGCCAGCGGCTTGAAGCGCAGCGAGCAGGGCCTCGTCAAAGTGCAGGGCCGCTGTTGGCGCCGCGACGGCGCCCGGCTTGGCCGCAAACACGGTCTGGTAGCGCGCCTCGTCTTCGGCGCTGTCTTCGTGCGTGATGTAGGGCGGCAGCGGCACATGGCCGTGCGCGGCCATCAGGGCGAAGGGATCTTGGCTGAAGGCGAACTTGTAGAGGGGGCCCTCGGCATTCGGCCAGCGGCCCAGCAGCGTGGCCGTGAAGCCGCCCTCCATCTGCAGCACGGTGCCGGGTGCGGGCTTCTTGCTCACCTTCATGTGCGCGGCCACTTCGCCGCTGGCGGCGTCCAGCACCCGCTCGACCAGCAATTCCAGCCGGCCGCCACTGGGCTTGTGGCCAAAGAGCCGGGCCTTGATGACCTGGGTGTCGTTGAACACCATCAGGTCGCCAGGCCGCAGCAGGCCGGGGAACTGCGCAAAGCGCAGGTCCTGCGGCACGGGGCTGCGGCCATCGAGCAGGCGTGAGCCGCTGCGCTCGGGCGCGGGCTGCTGGGCAATGAGTTCAGGGGGGAGCTTGAAGTCGAAGTCGGCGAGGGTCCAGGTGCGGTCCTGGGTGCCGGGGGCGGGAGCGGTCATGTGCTTGAGGGCCGGACGGGCCCGTTCCAAGTGAAGGGAAGCCCAGATTGTGGCAGCCAGGCCGCCGATGCTGGCTGTGCACTCACGATGTCCCCGGCCAGCGGCGGCACAATCGACGGCCATGTCTGCCGCTGCGCCCGCCAAGGCCTCCACCTCGCCCGCCCAGAAGGCCCTGCACAAGCTCGGGCTGGTGCGCGACATCGACCTGGCGCTGCACCTGCCGCTGCGCTACGAGGACGAGACGCGCCTGGTGCGTCTGGCCGATGCGCGTGATGGCGATGTGGTGCAGATCGAGGCTCGGGTGGCCTCTACGGAGCTGAGCCTGCGGCCGCGCCGGCAGTTCAAGGTGAAGGTGGACGATGGCAGCGACACCTGCGTGCTGCGTTTCCTGAATTTCTACCCCAGCCACCAGAAGACCTTGGTGGAAGGGGCTCTGGTGCGCGTGCGCGGCGAGATCCGTGGCGGCTTCCTGGGCCGCGAGATGGTGCACCCGAGCTTCAAGCTCGCCGGCGGCGAGTTGCCGCAGGCCCTCACGCCGGTCTACCCCACGGTGGCGCAACTGCCCCAGGCCTACCTGCGCAAGGCCGTGCAGAGCGGGCTGGCGCGTGCGCCCCTGTCGGAGACCTTGCCTCCCGAGGCACCGCCGCCGGTGCACGGCCCGTTCTGGAGCTTGAAGCAGGCCCTGCAGTTCCTGCACCACCCCAGTCCGCAGGCCTCGGTGGCGGCGCTGGAAGACCGCACGCACCCGGCCTGGACCCGGCTCAAGGCCGAGGAGCTTTTGGCCCAGCAGCTCTCGCAGCTGCAGGCCCGCCGCGGGCGCGATGCGATGCGCGCCCCGGCCTTGCGCCCGCCCCGTCCCCAGCTTGGGCTCAGCCTGCACACGCAGCTGCTCGAGCGCCTGCCCTTTAGGCTCACGGCGGCCCAGCAGCGGGTGGAGCAGGAGATCGGTGCCGACCTGGCCAAGACCCTGCCCATGCACCGGCTGCTGCAGGGCGATGTGGGCTCGGGCAAGACGGTGGTGGCGGCGCTGGCTGCGGCCCGCTGCATCGATGCCGGTTGGCAATGCGCGCTGATGGCGCCCACCGAAATCCTGGCCGAGCAGCATTTCCGCAAGCTGGTGAGCTGGCTCGAGCCCCTGGGCATCCGCACCGCATGGCTGACGGGCAGCCAGAAGGCGGCCGAGCGCAAGAAGGCCTTGGCGGCCATTGAGAGCGGCGAGGCGGGCTTGGTGGTGGGCACGCATGCGGTGATCCAGGAGAAGGTGCAGTTCAAGAACCTGGCGCTGGCCATCATCGATGAGCAGCACCGCTTTGGCGTGGCGCAGCGCCTGGCCCTGCGCAGCAAGCTGGCCGATGGCAGCGGTCGTGAGGGCGAGGTGGCCCAGGAGCCGCACCTGCTCATGATGTCGGCCACGCCCATTCCGCGCACGCTGGCCATGAGCTACTACGCGGACCTGGATGTCTCGACCATCGACGAGCTGCCGCCCGGCCGCACGCCCATCGTCACCAAGGTGGTTCACGAGGACCGGCGTGCGGAGGTGATAGCCCGCATCCAGGCGCAGCTGGCCGAGGGCCGGCAGGTGTATTGGGTGTGCCCGCTCATTGAAGAGAGCGAGGCCCTCGATTTGCGCAACGCCACCGAGACGCACGCCGAGCTGAGCGCGGCCCTGCCTGGCACCGAGGTGGCGTTGCTGCATTCGCGCATGCCGGTGGCCGACAAGAAGGCGGTGATGGCGCGCTTCAACGCCGGCCAGACGGGGGTGCTGGTGAGCACCACCGTGATTGAGGTGGGCGTGGACGTGCCCAATGCCTCCTTGATGGTCATCGAGCATGCCGAGCGCTTTGGCCTGTCGCAGCTGCACCAGCTGCGCGGGCGCGTGGGGCGCGGCGCGGCGGCCTCGGCCTGCGTGCTCTTGTATTCCACGGGCGATGCGCCCCGCCTGGGCGAGACGGCGCGGGCCCGGCTCAAGGCCATGGCCGAGACGCAGGACGGCTTTGAGATCGCCCGGCGCGATCTGGAGATCCGCGGACCCGGCGAGTTTTTGGGTGCGCGCCAGTCGGGCGCGCCGCTGCTGCGCTTTGCCGACCTCGCCACAGACACGGCGCTGCTGGCCTGGGCGCGCGAGCTGGCGCCGCTGATGCTGGACCGCCATGCGGCGCTGGCCGAGCGGCATATTCAGCGCTGGCTGGGCGGCAAGTCGGAGTTTCTCAAGGCTTGAGTCTGGGGCTTCGCGCCGCCAAGTGCCTGGCCGGGCTTCAAGCAAAATGCAGCCATGACGCTGACTGAACTCAAGTACATCGTGGCGGTGGCCCGTGAAAAGCATTTCGGCAAGGCCGCCGATGCCTGTCATGTGTCGCAACCCACCTTGAGCGTGGCCGTCAAGAAACTTGAGGAAGAGCTCGAGGTCAAACTGTTCGAGCGCAATGCCAACGAGATTGCGGTCACGCCTCTGGGCGAGGACATCATCCGGCAGGCGCAAAGCGTGTTGGAGCAGGCTGACAGCATCCGCGAGATCGCCAGGCGCGGCAAGGATCCGCTCGATGGCCCCCTGCGCCTGGGCATCATCTACACCATCGGTCCCTATCTGCTGCCTGATCTGGTGCGCCAGGTGATCGAGCGCATCCCGCAGATGCCGCTGATGCTGCAGGAGAACTTCACGGTCAAGCTGCTCGAGGAGTTGCGCACCGGCGAGATCGATTGCGCCATCCTGGCCGAGCCCTTCCCGGACACCAACCTGGCGATTGCGCCGCTCTACGACGAGCCCTTTGTGGCCGCGGTGCCCAGCACGCATGCGCTGGCGCAGCGCGAGTGCATCAACGCCGAAGAGCTCAAGCGCGAGACCATGCTCTTGCTGGGCAACGGACACTGCTTTCGCGACCATGTGCTCGAGGTCTGCCCGGAGTTCGCTCGCTTTTCCAGCACGGCCGAGGGCATTCGCAAGAGCTTTGAGGGCTCCTCTCTGGAGACCATCAAGCACATGGTGGCCGCGGGCATGGGCATCACCTTGGTTCCCCGGCTGAGCGTGCCCAAGGGCGCACTGGAGGCGCCCCTGAAAAAGCGCGGCAAGGCGCGCAGTGCCCAGGCGAGCGGGCTGACTGAGGCAGATCCGTCAGCGTCCTACATCCGCTACCTGCCCTTCGAGGGCCACGTGCCCACGCGACGCGTGGTGCTGGCCTGGCGCCGCAGCTTCACCCGCTACGAAGCGATCGCGGCGCTGCGCAATGCCGTGTATGCCTGCGAGCTGCCGGGCGTCAATCGCTTGTCCTGATGAGTTTGCCGTCCGTGCGTCCTTGGCCTAGAGTCAGAAGCCATCGTCCACAAGGAGTTCTCATGGCTGAGGTCACATCCCTGGTTCCCCGCATCAACACCGGCATCACCGACGAGCACCGCGCCGCCATCGCGCAGGGCCTGTCCCGTCTGCTGGCCGACACCTACACCCTGTACCTGAGCACGCACAACTTTCACTGGAACGTGACGGGGCCCATGTTCAACACCCTGCATGCCATGTTCATGGCGCAGTACAGCGAGCTGTGGGCCGCCACCGATCCCATCGCCGAGCGCATCCGAGCCCTGGGCCACCCGGCACCGGGCTCGTATGCGCAGTTCACCGCGCTGGCCACGGTGCCAGATGCACCGGCCGCGCCCCCCAAAGCCCTCGAGATGGTGCGCCTGCTGGTGCTGGGCCACGAGACCGTGGCGCGCACCGCCCGCGGTCTGTTTGACCTGGTCGACCGCGCCGGCGACGAGGCCACGGCCGACCTGCTCACCCAGCGCCTGGCGGTGCATGAACAGGCCGCCTGGATGCTGCGCGCCCTGCTGGAGGACTGAGCTTGGCCGCAGAGCACAGCCGCGTCCCGCTTGTCACCCCCAGCCGCTGGCAGCTGTACCTGCAGCTCATCCGCTGGGACCGGCCGGCTGGCTGGCTCCTGCTGTTGTGGCCCACCTTGTCAGCCCTCTGGCTGGCCGCCGGTGGTTTCCCGGGTTGGCACCTGCTGGCGGTGTTCGTGCTGGGCACCATCCTCATGCGCAGCGCCGGTTGCTGCCTCAATGATGTGGCCGACCGCGACTTCGACCGCCACGTCAAGCGCACGGCCGAGCGGCCGGTGACCCGGGGCGCGGTGTCGGTGAAAGAAGCGCTGGCCGTGGGCGCCGTGCTGGCCCTGGCGGCTTTTGGCCTGGTGCTGACCACCAATAGCGCCACCATCGCCTGGTCGTTTGCTGCGCTGGCGGTGGCGCTGATGTATCCCTATGCCAAGCGCCATGTGGCCATGCCACAGGCGGTGCTGGGTGTGGCTTTTAGCTTCGGCATTCCCATGGCCTATGCCGCCGTGCAGGGCCGGGTGCCGTTGGAGGCCTGGCTGCTCTTGCTGGGCAATCTGTTCTGGGTGCTGGCCTACGACACCGAGTACGCCATGGTCGACCGCGATGACGACCTGCGCATCGGCATGAAGACCTCGGCCATCACGCTGGGGCGCTGGGACGTGACGGCCATCATGGGCTTTTATGCGGCTTACCTGGGCAGCTGGGCCTGGGTGCTGCAGGGTCTGTGGCCGTCGCGCTGGTGGTGGCTGGCCCTGGCCGGGGCTGCCGTGCAGGCCTTATGGCACGGGTGGTTGATTCGCTTGCGCGAACGCGGCGACTGCTTCAAGGCCTTTCGCCTGAACCATTGGCTGGGCATGACGGTGTTTCTGGGCGTGGTGCTCAGCCTGTGAGGCCTGCGAGATGATCAGCTGGCGGCTTTCTTGGCCTACTTGGATTTCTTGGACTGAGCGGTGGTTGACCCTGCCCTGCCTTCAACCCGCCTTGCCAAATTCATCACCCAGCTCGGCGGCCCGTGCTTCGGCGGCACGGATGGCCGCCACAAAATGGCCCTTCAGCCCAGCATGTTCCATGGCCATCAGCGCGGCGTAGGTGGTGCCGCCCTTGGAGGTGACGCGCTCTCGCAGTACCTGCGGCGGCTCGCTCGCATCTTGCGCCAGGGCCGAGGCCCCTGAGAAGGTGGCCTTGGCCAGGCGCAGGGCTTGTGCTTCAGGCAGGCCCATGTCCACGCCGGCCTGGGTCATGGCCTCGATGAAATAGAACACATAGGCCGGGCCCGAGCCGGAGAGCGCTGTCACGGCGTCGAGCTGCTTTTCTTGTTCCAGCCAGAGGCTTTCTCCCGTCGTGCGGATGACGGCTTCCACCTGCTGCCGTTCGCTGGCGGTCACGGCCGGCCGTGCAAACAGCGCCGTCATGCCCTGACCGATCAGTGCCGGTGTGTTGGGCATGGCGCGCACCACGCGCTGGCTGCCCAGCCAGTGGGCGATGCTGTCCGAACGGATGCCGGCGGCCACGCTCAGGTGCAGGGCGGCCCGCAGGTGTGGCCCGGCCTGCGCCGCTGCCTGCGCGAAGGTCTGCGGCTTGACGGCCCACACGGCCAGCGGGGCCGCGGCCAGGCTGGCGTCGGGGGCCGCGAGCACGCGGATGGGCCATTGGGCCAGCAGGCGTTCGCGCTGCTCCGCCAGAGGTTCAACCACGTGAACCTGTTGGGGCGCCAGGCCCTGGCGCAAGAGGCCACCAATGATGGCGCTGGCCATGTTGCCGCCGCCGATGAAGGCGATGGATTCCAGGGGAAGGGCTGGGCTCATGGTGTGATCTCGTCGGGTCGGTGGGGCAGATGGCTGGGCCCCGAAGCTGCCGAGCGTAGCAGAGCACCAGGTTCGCAGGCCAGATCCGCACCGAATTGGTGCACCAAGGCCATGGCGGCCTAGGAATTCGGCCCTTGAAGAATTTTGTGCCGGGCCTGTTGACGCGGGCAAGAGCTTCGCTTATAGTCGAGGGCTTCGCCGTTAAAAAGCGATGAATTTCGCCCAATCGAAAGCCAGGCAAGTGGTTTGCCAGGTGGACGACGGGCCCAAGACTGACTGGCCAGTGGCAGGCGCTTGCAAAGCGCCCTCGGAAGACGCCCTCGGGCATCCGATGCTGTGGACAGTACAAGTTGGGACACATTTAAATGATTCAAACGCAATCCAAACTCGATGTTGCTGACAACACGGGTGCCAAGTCCGTGATGTGCATCAAGGTGCTGGGTGGTTCCAAGCGCCGTTATGCCAGCGTGGGCGACGTCATCAAGGTCAGCATCAAGGAAGCCGCCCCGCGTGGTCGCGTCAAAAAGGGCGAGGTCTACAGCGCTGTGGTGGTTCGCACGGCCAAGGGCATCCGCCGTGGCGATGGCTCCCTCGTCAAATTCGATGGCAACGCAGCCGTGTTGCTCAATGCCAAGCTGGAGCCCATCGGCACCCGCATCTTCGGACCGGTGACGCGTGAATTGCGCACCGAGAAGTTCATGAAGATCGTGTCGCTGGCGCCCGAAGTTCTGTAAGAGGACGACAGCCATGAACAAGATTCTCAAGGGCGACGAAGTCATCGTCATCGCGGGCCGCGACAAGGGCAAGCGTGGCAAGGTGTCGCTGCGTTCGGATGACAGCCACGTGCTGGTCGAGGGCATCAACCTGGTGAAAAAGCACACCAAGCCCAACCCCATGAAGGGCACGACCGGCGGCATCGTTCAAAAAAGCATGCCGATCCACCAGTCCAACGTGGCGATCTTCAATGCCGCCACCGGCAAGGCAGATCGTGTTGGTATCAAGCTGCTCGCTGATGGCAAGAAGGTTCGCGTCTTCAAGTCCAGCGGCGAAGAAATTAAGGCTGCATAAACATGGCCCGCTTGCAAGCTCTCTACCGCGAGAAAATCGCCCCCGCGCTGATCGAGAAGTTCGGCTACACCACACCCATGCAGGTGCCGCGCATCACCAAGATCACCCTGAACATGGGTGTCAGTGAAGCGGTTGCCGACAAAAAGGTGATGGACAACGCCGTCTCTGATCTGACCAAGATCGCCGGCCAAAAGCCCGTCGTGACCAAGGCCAAGAAGGCCATCGCTGGTTTCAAAATCCGCGAAGGTCTGCCCATCGGTTGCATGGTGACTCTGCGCGGCGTGCAGATGTACGAGTTCCTGGACCGTTTCGTTACCGTGGCCCTGCCCCGTGTGCGCGACTTCCGTGGTATCTCCGGCCGTGCTTTTGATGGCCGTGG